>JABABH010000053.1 GCA_014238325.1 Coxiellaceae bacterium
GCATGCTTCGCATCTTGTCAGTGGGATGGGTACATCATCGTGCTAACTTTTATATTTTTATGAGGTTGTTGTGGATAAACATACCGTTCAAGGTTCAATAAATAGCAAGTCATATTGGAATGCTAAATTTCACTCTAAGGATTGGGAGCGTCAGCAGGGTAAAGAGCAAACTTTATTTTATGGTCAACTGGCTATTGACCATATGCCTGACTGGCTTAAATCCTATATCAGCACTCATACATGTTCAATATGTGATTTTGGATGCGCTCTGGGACAAGCTACTCAATTACTGGCCACGACTTTCCATAATAGTGAGGTAACAGGACAAGATATATCAGAATCAGCCATTGCAGAAGCTAAAAAATTATTCCCAAGGTTAACATTCATGAGTGATGACTTATTAGCAAGCTCAGAGAAAAAATACGATATCATGTTCTCCTCAAACACATTAGAACATTTTTATAACCCACATGAGGTGATCAATCAACTCGCTCATCATGCCCGACAGCTGCTTATATTGCTCATCCCTTTTTATGATGATTTAAAAATTGAAGAGCACTTTTATTCTTTTACTTATAAAAATATTCCAAGATTTATTGGAGATGCATTTTCTTTGGTTTTTTATAAAGACATGGACACATCGCGCGTACCTAATACCCACTGGATGGGTAGACAATTACTCATGATCTACGCGGAAGACTCTCTTATCGATGCGCTAAAAATGGACAAGAGCAACCCTATTCCAGAAAAAGTCTCAGCAAAAGAAGGTCGGTTAGCCGTTATCGATTCCATTTTAAGTGCAGAGAGCGATAAGCAAGAACTTGAGCAGAGCCTCGCTCAGGGGAAGCATGAGCATCCTACTACAAAACAGCAGCTTGAAAAAACAAAGTTTTTGGGCAAGCATGCTATGGCTAGTTCTCTTCAGAGGGAGACTTATCGAGGCGGTGCGGTCATAAAGAAAGTGGGCAATCTAGCGATCATTTATCGATATATCGTCAATCAATTAAGATATCCCCTCTATAAACTCTACTTAAAATCTCCAACTTGTGTGAAAAATTTTTCAAGAATGCTATATAATAGAAAATTTGCTATTGACAAACCCATCAAGGAAAGCACTGCAATCGCTATTGATGCAGATCACCTAAACTTTATTCATCACGTTAGAAATGCCATTGATATTTCAAATACAATATTCTACATACAGCGCACCATTATGAATTTTTCTGGTGATGAATTTTATTTAGGTGGGGCGGAACGCTATGCACTAGATTTAAATAAATTGGTAGTAGATATGGGATACCGTTTTATTTGTATTCAGAAGTGTGCTCACCAGCCTTGGATTAGAAATTATTACGGAGCCACTATCATTGGACTACCTAATTTTGTCAATGGAGCTTTATTTCAACGGTGTGCTTCTCTTTTAGTAAAGCATTCTAAATTAATCATCAGTTCCCCATTTACCATCATGAGCCAACAATCTGGAACAAAAAATATTGGCATTAGCCATGGCATGTATTGGGACCACGCTAGTATGAGTCATGCAGCTACTCTGATAGCATCACGAGTCAAGGATTGCGACAGAGTCGTTTCTGTTGATACAGCTACGGTGAATTTTATAAGAGCGCACCACCCTTCTTATGCCTGCCATATGGACTATATTCCGAATTATGTTGATCATGACCTGTTTACTGTGGGACAAAATAATCATCATCCCTCTGAAATCAATATACTCTATCCAAGAAGGCTATATGGTCCACGCGGATTTTGGGTAGTATGCAAGGTCTTGCCGGAAATTCTTCATGCATTTGATAATGTCAAGTTTATATTTTGTGGTAAAGGAGGTGATAATGAAATGAATGAAATCCGTAAGCTAGAAAAAAAATATTCTGGTCGTGTGAAAAATATTTTTTGTCAGCCTTATGACATGCATACTATCTATCAGAATATTGATATTGTTCTGATTCCTACGATTCATTCTGAGGGGACATCTTTGAGTTTGATTGAGGCCATGGCCTCAAAGAAAGCCATTATTGCAACCTGTGTTGGGGGACTGACTGACCTAGTGACGGATAGATTTACAGGAATTTTAATTAAGCCAAATAATACAGAAGAATTAAGGGATGCTATTAAAGAGCTTATTATGAACGAGCCATTACGAAAAGAGATTGCAGAGAATGCCTATAAAAAGTCATTTGCCTTTGGTATTAATATTTGGCAGAAAAAATGGAGAAAAACAATTGAGTCAGTTATGGATTCTCCTGTTAGGGATCCGCTCAATCATGCTTGTGATTTTTCATTCCTACATTTACATATTAATGGGATCGTTTTTAATAGAATGCGGCAAAGACCACAACAATTTTTTACAGCGCTTTCTAAGCATGCAAAATGTTTTTTTGTGGAAGATAGAAAAGGCGACTCTCAACAGTTCATACATGACCACTTGATCCTATCAGGAAAGAATGTACAGGTTGATATGAGCGGTATGATTTGCTATACCTATCTGGCTAGCCACCTAAATTTCATAAAAAATAGAAAATATCAACTGTTGATCTATGATATTTTAGATCATCCAACCATACATAATAGTCAAAGATATTTAAAGCAGCATCAAGAGATGCTGAAGTTAGCCTCTATCATTATAACCAGCTCTACCATTTTATTTAAAGAATATAATACTGTTTATAAAGAAAAAATAATAAAATACATTCCCAATGCTGTTTTTATTGAGGACTTCTCAAAAGCTATCACTCACAACAATCCAGATGACTTCCCTGCGTACGGTGAACACAAAATTATAGGTTATTATGGGGCCATTGCAGAGTGGTTTGATTATGAATTGATCGGAAAAACTGCGTCTACTTTTAGTGATGCGCTCATTATTTTAATGGGACCTTGTAGGACAGGCTTTCCAGAAGAAGTAAAATTAAATAAGCTATTGCGATCTCACCACAACTTGTTTTATCTAGGAGAGAAAGAATACAGCGAGCTACCTGCTTATGCTCATTTATTCGATGTTTCTATCATACCGTTTATCATCAATGAGATTACTCTGAATTGCTCGCCGGTACAACTGTTCGAGTATATGGCAGTGGGTGCTCCAATCGTGACGACTGATATGCCGGAATGCAGACAGTACAAATCGGCTTTGGTAGCCAAGGACCAGGATGAGTTTATAAGTCTGATTGATAAGTCGCTGAAGCTTCCTAAAGAGGATGAGTATTTCACGATCATGAAAGAAGAGGCAGAGCACAATACCTGGGATGCAAGAGCACAAGTTATAATCGAGGCAGTTCATGAAAATCTTAATGCTAGTAGATAACTATCCACCAGAAATGAATGCTAATGCGCGAATATTCTCAGAATTAGCTGAGCTATTAGCTGATCAGAATTTTCGTATGTCAGTGATCACATCGCACCCGAACTTTCCAAAAGGAAAGATATTTCCTGGGCATAAAAACACATGGCGAAGTAAAAGGACTGAAAACCGTGTGCACATTGCCCGAGTGAAGACCTATATGCACCCGAATCAAGGTAGAATGAGGAGAGCTTTAGACTTTTTTTCTTTTGGCTGTTCTTCTTTTTTTTGTGGACTATTTGAGAAAAATGTTGATTGTATGATAGGAGTAACCCCCCAATTCTTCTGTGCGCTGTCTGCTTGTTTTTTATCTATTATCAAAAGAAAACCTTTTATCATGGTTTTGTGTGACTTATGGCCTGATTCTGTTGTGTCAAATAAAATGATCTCAAAAGGGTTCTCCTTTAGTATCCTAAAGCGATTAGAATTTTTCATGTATAGAAGGAGCAGCGCAATAACCATCTTGTCACCTTGTTTTAGAAGTTATCTGGTTCAAAATAAGATTGATAATACGAAGATTGTTGATTTCATTTCGGCACCCAACGAGGGTTTTTATCCTAGAGATGGAGGAAAGAAAGAAGCATTATTGCTTAAGTATAATCTGAGAAATAAGTTGGTGATTGGATATATTGGCACGTTTGGTATCTCTCATAATCATGAAGATATTATCCATATTTTTAAGAGGCTTAAACGTAAAGATATACATTTATTGATGATAGGTGATGGAGCCAAGAGAGAGAGTATTAGCAACCTGATTAAAACCGATCAATTAAGTAATGTGACCATGGATGGTCCTATTCCAGCAAAAGAGGTGCCTTTGTATTGGTCAGTATGTGATGTAGCCATCGTTCCATTAGCTCCCACTGAAACCAATAAAACCGTGATACCTTCTAAAATATTAGAATCCATGAAAATAGGCCTTCCAGCTATCCTTTATACCCCCCAAGGCGAAGCCACTCGTTTTTTTGCAAAGTCTGAAGCTTTTTGGCATGTGGAGAGCGGTAGTATTGAACAACTCAACACATTGATTAATAGCCTTTCTAAGGAAAGCATAGCTGAGAAAAAAGAAAAGGCCCTGGCATTTTCAAAAAAATTTTCACGAAAA
>JABABH010000054.1 GCA_014238325.1 Coxiellaceae bacterium
AGAAAATTGGGCGCTAAGGGATGGAATAGAGTGTTAGGATGAAATTGATTAAATTCTAGATTAGCAATGTTGCAGCCAGCACGCCAGGCCATGGCAATGCCGTCTCCTGTGCTACGGTGAGGGTTGGTCGTATAAGCATAGGCATAGCTGGCGCCACCTGTGGCTAATACCACGACTTTAGCCAAAATAGACAATAGGTGCTGTTGGGTTTGATCGTAAACCGTGACCCCGACACATCGGCCGGCTTGCATCAGGAGATCCATAGCCATACAAGGAATAAAATAGTCGATATGAGCATGTTGTTTGACTCGTTCTGCGAGCACATGCACGATGGCCGCCCCCGTTCGATCGTCTGCATGTAAAATACGGCGCTGCGTATGACCACCTTCCTGCGTTAAATCATAAGCCCCGCTTGGTGTGCGTGTAAATTGCACGCCTTGCTCAATTAACCATTCTATAGTGGGCTTTGCGTGGGTGACGGTATGTCGGACAACGGCTGGGTTGCACAAGCCAGCGCCGACAGCTAGGGTATCTTTGATATGGGCATTGATACGTGTTGTATCGGTATCCATAACGGCCGCGATACCACCTTGTGCATGTTCGGAAGAACCGGATGCGAAGCGATCCTTACTCACCATTGCAATGCGTACGTTTTCGCTTAGGTTTACCGATAATGCGAGACCTGCTGCCCCGCTACCGATGATGAGGACGTCATATTCCGGTAGCGCTGTCTGAATAGCATGTGCCTTCATGTGTTGCGCGTGTGTCATAGCTGTGTACGATTTTAACAAATATGGCGCGAATGTGTTGGTTATCGACAGGCATTATAATGAACGGACAGAACAGATGCGACACAAGCCGTTATTTTTTTTGCGGTAGGGATATGTAAGGATTCATTGGGTCCGTGTGCATTAGAATCTGGACCTAAGACGCCGGTAATCATAAATTGTGCACTTGGATACATGTGACCGAGTATATTCATAAACGGTATAGATCCACCTTCTCCCCAGTAAGCAGCAGGTTTGGAAAAAAATTGTTGGGAGGCTTGTTCGTTAGCCTCGAGTAACCAGGGGCTGATAGGAGGAGAGTGCCAACCGGATATGGCTGGTTCTGCAGTAAAAGTGATCTTTGCTTGATAGGGAGGTTGGTCTTCGAGCGCGTGCTTTAGGGCGGATGCTGCCTGTTCAGCATCCGCGGTAGGCGGCAGGCGCATCGATAATTTGAGGGAAAGCTCTGGGACCATCACGTTACCGGCGTTTTCTAAGGCGGGCAATCCAGCTAGACCAGTGATGCTTAGCTGTGGGCGCCAGCTACGATTTAATAATAGCTCCGAAATCAGGTGATCGCGCATGCAAACGTCAGGCAACAAAGGAAACAGTTGATCAAAGGTGTCTTTTAAGATGTGAGCTGTATGTTGGGCGCGTTCAATTTCTATCGGAGGGATGTCTACCTGTAAATCTTTGAGCAGAACTTGTCCAGTATGGTGATCCTCAATACGATGTAGGAGTTGACGCAAAATAGTAAAGGGAGCAGGTACCACGCCGCTACCAGCGCCTGAGTGTATACCGTGTTCTAGCACCTGAATATGTAGGTCACCATTTAACGAACCACGCAGGGAATTGGTGCACCACAGTTGGTCATAATTTCCACAGCCACTATCGAGACAAATGACAAAATTCACCTCTCCAATGTCGTTTTTTAGTTGATCTAAGTAGAAAGGTAAATCAATACTGCCACTTTCCTCTGAGGCTTCAATCATCACGACGCAGCGTGCGTGTGGAATCTTGTGGTTTTGTAAAGCAGCAATAGCCGTTAAGGCAGCAAATACCGCATAGCCATCATCTGCCCCACCTCGGCCATACAAGCGTTCGTTTTTGATCACAGGTTTCCATGGGCCTAACTCCTTATCCCAACCCACCATTTCTGGTTGTTTGTCCATATGCCCGTATAACAATACATTTTGATCCAGCTGTCCTGGAATATCAATGAACAATAAAGGGGTATGCCCCGGTTCGCGAAGCACCTTCATCTGCATACCATGAATGCTTTGCTGCTGGCACCACTGGACCAATAAGGCCATGGCTTGATCCATATAACCGTGATTGGCCCAGTCTTCATCAAAGACGACGGATTTATTGGGGATTTTGATATAGTCTTTTAAAACGGGGAGGATAGATTGATCCCAATGTGTGCAGATTTCCTGATACATAAGTGGGTAATATTGGGTCGATACATGTGAAGGCATATGATTTTCCTATTCGGTACAAGTAGTCAATATGATTGAATTTATGAATAGTATAGATGTTTATGGGTAGTATGCAGTATAGGCAGAGAATTGTTTGTATAATTGTCGAGCTTAGGAAGAAGCTGCTGTCATGTATAGATGAGAGTGGACTAAGGCAGGATGGCTCTCCTGCCTTAGCTAGCAATATTTACCTACCGAAGCTAGGAACAGTGCTATTCTCACTATCTGTTGTGGCCATGCTTGATAAGAGCTGAGTCATGAACCCAGGCATGCTAGGAATACTGCTATTCTCATACTGGGATTGATTTGCATAGGTGCTATTGGAAGAGGAATCAGGCTGCTGTATTAGGTTTTGTATTATGAAGACTGTAAAACAAATTACCACGCCAGCAGCCGCTAAAACGATGAGACCTCTCCAAGGATTACAGCTGCTGCCGCTTAAGTCTCGATGGTTGGTTATAGGTATTGACTCATAGGAGGTTACTGGTTCCTTTTCATCGGTATTCTCATTGGTATTCTTGTAGTCAGGTTTTGTTCTTATGTCGGACATATCCTCGTCTCCTCATGTAAAATAAACTCACCCACTATACTAGTATTCCTTCTGAATAAAAATTAACGATAACTTAAAACTGATATTTATTTTTCTAAAACAGGTAATATTAGGATAATATCCAATATTTGAGTGGAGGGTTCATACTACTGATTAGTATCATACTTTAACGGTATAATTAAACAGCGGTTAAAATATTAGAGTATACCGTTCGCGACTGAAGATGCGAAGTGGGTGATGGCGAGCGGTATACCTTTGTTTTGATGGCTGGCGAAAAATAAATGTTCGCTCAGCCACTTCAAAGAAAAATCGCGGTTGTCCCCTTAAGAATCCCCATCGCGATGAGTCACTTCAAGTGCATGCTTCGCATCTTGAAGTGGCATGGGTATATAAATATATGAGAAGTAATAACCCATGCTTTTAAGATGGAGGTTGATCTTGCTTTATGGTGTCCAATGTATTTTTTATACGGTGTCTTGAGAGAAAAGTATAAAGTGTCGGCACAATAAATAGTGTAAATATCGTGCCGAAGGTCATACCGCCTATAATGACCCATCCGATTTGATTAATCGGCTCTGCTCCCGCGCCACTCGTCAGGACCATGGGCACGGCACCTATGACCATGGCTAAGGTGGTCATTAAGATAGGGCGTAATCGGATGCTACTGCCTTGAATAATAGCTTCGCGTTTAGAGAGACCTTGCTCTCGTAATTCATTAGCAAATGAGACGATAAGTATGCCATGTTTTGAAATTAAGCCAATTAAAGTGATCAGGCCAATTTCTGTGTAAATATTCAACGTGCTACCACTAAAGATCAGCGCTAATAGCGCGCCTACTAAGGCTAAAGGGACGCTGAAGAGTATGATCAACGGATCAGAAAAACTTTCGAATTGTGCACTCAAGAGTAAATAAACAAAAAATAGAGCATACATAAAGAGCATAACCATGGAACCATGAGACTCCAATGCCGTTCTAGCATCCCCTGCAAAATCATAAGACATATCGGAAGGTAATATGTGATGCGCTATGTTTTTTAACGTGCTAATAGCTTGGGTTATGCTATAACCGGGTGCCAGAATGGCTGTAATTTTAGCGGCGCGTTGCCCTTGAAAATGATTTAAACTGATGGAGGTGACGATATTTTTAATGTGAATCAACATCGATAACGGCACAGCTTTTCCTGCTGCAGTCTTCACATAAATATTATCTAATTGTTGAGGCTGCATACGTGCCTTTGCGACCAATTGCGGAATCACATAATAGGTTCGACCATGGATGGTAAAATTTGAGCTTTTCGGCTGCCCTAGGGCGATGGATAACGCATTACCAATATCACGCATTGAGATACCGAGGTCTAAGGCAAGATTTCTATTGATGTCGACTTGCACTTGAGGGGAATCTATTTTGAGATCCGTATCCGACATCATAAAATGAGGATTTTTCCTAAGTTCAGCAAGAATTTTTTGGATTGTGGTATTCAAAGCTTGATAGGATCCCGTCGTTTTGATGATAAATTCGAGGGGATAAAATCCATGCGAGCCAGGGACACCCGAAGGAGATAAAAGAGTCGTATTAAAACCACCTGCTAAGGCTTGAATTTGGGGGTCTAAAGCATGCAAAATTTGCTCTGAGGATCGATGGCGGTGTGCCCAGTCGGTGAGAGTTAAAAAAAACAAAGCGGTATTGGTGCCCATCAGGCCATTCACATTGCCAAGGTATAATTTCTCGGGGACGGCATTCAGTATATGGGCTACTTTTTTTGCGTACTTTTCGGTATAGGCCAAATTAGCTGAACTTGGACCTTGGCTGATTGCAATAAGAGCACCTCTATCTTCTGTCGGCAGCAACTGAGCAGTTTTGCTGAGAGGTATCATGAGCAGGACGCCTGTGCCTAGTATAAAGAGAATAGCCAGTAAAACCGCCACTCGACTATATTGGATAACATAGGTTAGCCCTGCACGATAGAGATCGGTAGTTTTAGTAAAAATAGCATTGACGAGATGCTCGAATTTTCCTTCTATACGAATAGGCCGCATAATTTTGGAACACATCATAGGAGATAGTGTTAAGGCGATCACGCCAGAAATTAATACCGTGCCTGCTAAAGTGAAGGCGAATTCTTTAAATAAGGATCCAGTTAATCCATGAATAAAACCGATGGGGGCGTATACAGCAAATAAGGTAAATGACATGACGATAATAGCAAATCGAATTTCTCGTGCTCCTTTAAAGGCTGCTTGCAAAGGTGATAAACCTGATTCGATATGACGGTGCACATTTTCTAGCACGATGATGGCATCATCGACGACAAGGCCAATTCCTAGTACAAAAGCGAGTAACGTCATCGTATTAATACTATATCCCAGCACGAGCATCAACCCAAACGCGGATATCATCGCGAGGGGGATAGTCACAACGGGGATCAGTGCAGAACGTAAAGATGCAATAAAAAGGAAAATAATAAGAATGACAAAAATGGATGCCTCAATAATGGATTCGTTGACTTTATGAATGGCGCTTTTTACAAAAGTTGAAGTATCGTAAATCACCTGCGCGTGGATACCATCTGGCATCGTGGGTTTAATTTTTTGTAATTCATGCTTCACTGTATGGGTCATATTCAGCAAATTTCCGTCTGCTTTAGTCGTCATACCAATCGCAACGGTTCGTTTCCCATTGACATAAATCGAATCATCTTTATTTTGTACGCCTAAGGTGACTTGAGCTACATCGCCTAAATGGACAACCTGGTGCTGATTTTTCTTAATGACGATGCGTGAAAATGCTTCTGGCGTTTCGAGGGTCGTATTCGCTTGGACTATTAAGGACTGCCATTGTCGATCGATTTGTCCGGCTGTAGACTGAAAATTATTATTATGCAGAGCATTTTGAATGTCGGTGCTATTGATGCTCAATGCTGCCATTTTTGCAGGGTTGAGCCAAATACGCATGGCGTAGTTGCGTTGCCCCATGATATGCACGGATGAGACACCGTTTAGATTAGAAAATTCTGGGACAATGACGCGGGTTAAATAATCACTGATTTTTGCAGGCGTTGCTGTTTTACTGGAAAAGGCAATCATGACATCCATACTGGACTCTGAGCCTCTTTTCTGAATCGTGGGGCTATCTACACCTTGCGGTAATCTTTTGGAAACGGATGACACATCGCTGGTTATATCATTGAGTGCGGCATTAATATTCGCATTCAATTTCAAATGCACTGAAACGGAGCTGACACCAGGTGAGCTCACAGATTTAATCGTATTGACACCACTGACTCCCGCGATAGCATTCTCAATGGGGGTTGTGATAAAACTTTCTACTAATTTTGCATCGGCACCGGGGTAGCTTGTAGTAATGGTAATACTGCCGGCTGCAATTTTTGGATATTCTCGTATATTCAGTTGGCGAAAAGCAATTAAACCCACGCCTAGCAAAACAATGCTTAAACAAATCGATAATACTGGGCGGCGAACAAAAATATCCGTGAAATTCATACCCTATTTATCCTAAGGTTCGGGAAGTCGATACGATATGCACGGGCATCTTATCATGCATGCGCGCATTGATATCTTGAACGATCGCATCACCGCTATGCAGCATGGCGCTCTTCACTTCGATAGTTTGACCCATTTGCCCTGCTATTTGAATGGAAGTTTTGATAGCATGATTGTTGATAATGCGATAGACAGCATCGCCATCATTGGCATATTGGATCGCTGTTTGTGAGACGAGCAGATTGTGTTTAGGTAGGCCGAGTGGCATCGTAACCGTGGCAAATTCTCCCGGCCGCAGCAGCTGTATGGGCTTAGAGATAGAAGCACGGAGCAGAATCGTGCCGGTGCTTTCTTGAACGTCAGTATCGAGTGCGAGTAAGGTGCCTGAAATCGTAGGTTGGTCGGTATGATCTCCCCCAACAGCTATTTGCACGGATTGGCCAACTTTCAGTTGTGGAAGGTATGGAGCCGGTATACTAAAGTCGACATAGAGACGATTTAAATTGTCTAGCTTCACGATAGCCGTACCTGGTGTCATATATTGACCAAGAGAGATATGCTTTAACCCTAGTGTTCCGTTAAAGGGCGCTTTAATGATGGTTTTATTGAAATTCGCTTGTGCTACCTGAACACGCGCTAGATTGGATTGATAAGTGTATTTTGCTTGCTCATAGTCAGCCGTTGAAATAGCTGAAGTTTGATATAATTTCTTGAGGCGAAGGTATTTCTTCTCGCTCATTTTCAAATCGGCTTGGGCTTGTCTTAAGGTGCTGCTTTGAGTATCGTGTTCTAGTGTCACCAGCGTTTGGCCTGCTTGGATGGTATCTCCGGATTGGAAGTCGATATGTGTGATGTGTCCAGAGGTTTCAGCCATCAGAGTAGTGCCTTCATAGGTATGTATAACACCGGTCCCAATAACATGATTTTGTGCGCTATGCGATTGCACAATAGTGGCCGAGACAGGCAGCGCAGCATGATGTGTCTGCCTGGGTTGTTTAAAGCGTCGATGTAGTCCTTCGCTAGCTAGAGCAACCAGAGCAATGCCTGCAATAATGACCACTAAAATGGCTTTTATTTGATATTTCATAGGGTAAGCACCAAGTGCCGAGGGTGAATTTCATATTAAAACAGTTGAGTATTGTCTCATATGTACAATATTTTATCAAATTTGAGCAGATTGCTTGAATGGGTGCCAAAAGATCGACATACGGGGGATATATAATCAACTGTTTGATTATATGTAATTTATTTGTTTATACTGGTCAGCTCAAATCTGGCTATAGGCTTTCCTGGCTATAGAACAGCGTTGATGTGTGAAGGATGATCCTGTGCTATTGGCCACACCTTCATTAATCTTGATATTGAACCAAGTGTTCAATCTCTTTCAAGGAGAGACCTGTCACCGTCGAGACAAACCGTGGATCGGCTCCTTGCGCTAACATATTCTGCGCAATTTCCTGCTGGGCTTTCATTGCGCCTTTGTTGCGTCCGATTTTCTCACCTTCAGAGCGACCTTCAGCACGACCTTCAGCAAGACCTTCAGCACGACCTTTGTTTAGTCCAATCTTCTCACCTTTGTACAGGCCCATTGTCTCGCCTTTGGTACGACCTTCAGCGATACCCTTTTGAAAACCAGCTTGTTCGAGTTTTTCGGCGAGTGACATGATTTCTTCTCCCAGTGAAGCGGATACGTTGCTACTGATCATTTTAGCGACTTCCGCAGGATTTTCAAGATTCGATTGAAGGATATAGCTCAAGCTGGCTGAAACATACTCGTTAGCATCAGCCTGATGCAAGCGTATGAAGAATGGGATGGATTCCCTGACAATCCTCATAAAATTGGGTCTGCCGATGTGTTTTTGAAGGAAGGCTAGCATACCTAACCAATGAAAGCCTTTCAGCTCTTCATCCGGAATCTGAGAGAGATCTACTAAGGCAAAGGGTTTCAAGAAGACCTGCTTAGCCAGATCACCTTGATCGCCAAATAAGTCAAAGAAATCCATGGAATAAGGATAAGGTGCATCTCCATTATAAAACACGAGGGGAATGACTACGGGCAGTCTCTTCGACTGCTTTTGTTTTAAATGATACTCCATAATCCGTAACATATAACGCATGAGTCGATAGGGCATCATTTCATCAGGCTTTCTTTGATGCTCCACCAACACATATAAATATCCCTTTTCCTGATGGCAGTGGACTTCATACAAGATATCCGCCATCGATGCTCCTAAGGATTCATCAACAAAGCTACTGTCTTGTAATTGTAAGGTCTTTAAATCAATGATCTCCGCTATCTCTTGCGGTAAGTATTTTTCAAAGAATTCCGTCGCCACGCGCACATCAGACATGGCAAGGCGGAAATATTTATCATGAGGATTGTGAATTTTTTTCATAAAAAATGACATATCCAGGCGTTATGTTTCATGATCAATAGAACCTGGCTTAACTTTGAATGCATCATTCAATCTTTGTTGGCGAAGCGAATACTTTAGTGCGAATAATTTTAGCTACTTCCACAGCATGTGCAATACCGGGAAATAGATAAAGCTTTTAGATTAAAATATCGCATACTGGATAATAGGCCTTATGCTCATGCAGGAATTGTAATGGGATAGCCCTGGAGTATGACCTTTTTTGGCCAGAGTATGTATGATTGTAGGGGCATTACACAACAACATCGCTTTAATATGGATATGAATGCTGAAGTATGTTTTAATGGTGACGTTATTTTTAGTAGGTATATCGCTCGCAATAACCTACTTCGAATCTTCATTCCCGAGCGGTATACATAAATGAAATATGGGAGTGGATTAATATGCCGATTATTGAGGAATTGCCTGAGGGCTCGGGTGAGGGATTGCCTGAGGAGTTGGATGATAGGGGCTTGGACTTAGGATGGTATCACTATCTGTTTTTTGTTGTGGGCGATATAAAGCTGTTGTTTGTATATGTATTATTGTCCATAGTTGAGACTATTAGAAGTTTGAGAGCTGAGGGAAATACAACAGACTTACGATGGGATAAATCTCTACCTCTCCTCTGGGATAATAGTCAGATTTGCTGCTCCCCTTATCAGGAGGCTTTTTTTCTAAAACATGTTAAATCTTATTTAGAAAAAGGTGGTGATATCAATCAACAAGACTCTGAAGGTCATACGCTATTACATGTTGCAGCTAAATTTCAATGCGTTAACGTGCTGAAATTTCTAATACCTCGCGCTGATACCACGTACACAGACAATAAAGGAAGAACTTGTTTAGACGTCCTGGTGGTGCACCATAGGAAATGGCACCCAGCTCATTCTTTTCAGAAGTGTCTCCAATTAATGGTGGAAACTAGATCTAATATTATAAATCATCAAGATAGACAAGGGCGAGCTGCACTTGATCGTGCTGTAGGCAAGCGGCATTCCCGTCCTATACGTAGTTTACTGGATGCTGGGGCTCAGCTTAATAAAACTCATAAAGCAGGAAGCACGATACTAATTGATTTAGTTTTTTCTGATCCTGTATTATTGCCTGTCATTCCTTATTGGCATGAACCTTTTTCGGAATCTTTTGAGTTATTTTGCAATCACCCGGAAATGATAGAGATGTTGAATAGTCAAACATCGTATAACCTATTATTCCATGCATTGAAAGGCAGAAACGCTGCTGCTATGCGTCGTTTAATGTCTCTTGGTGCGAATGTTCTTCAAGTTGATGCAACGGGTAAAACGCTATTACATCTGCTTATGAAGGAGAGTTATCCTGCCAGGAGATCTGTTCCGAAATTTACAGAAATAGCTGAACTGTTATATTGCCAGAATCCTGAGATCATCAATATTCCCGATTCTGAAGGACTGACTCCACTACATTATGCAGCACAGTATCGATTCATGGCTGGGATGAGATGGTGTATTTCTCATGGCGCTGATACTGGAGCGCAAGATCAGAAAGGGAGAACTCCATTAGCGGTTTTTATTGCGCATCAGCATGACTGGTTGTCGAGCCGCCTTCCACAAGGCGAGTATCGCACGGCTGCCCGATTACTCGGAGGAGGGGTCCAACAGCTTAGTATTCGAGATAGCAAGGGTCGGCTTCCATTGGAGCGTGCAGTAGAAAAGTTCGCTGCGGATACGGTAGAGGGTCTCATAGAACTAGGAGCGAATCCTAATATGCCAGGTTCCAAGGGCACTGCGTTGCATAGGTTAGTTGATTGCTATACTGGAGATTTTTTTGAGGAACTTCTTTTTTTGTTCCCTCTTGTTCATTGCTTTGTGGAATCGAAATATACTATCCGAACGAGTCCGGACAACTTTCAGGGCATATTGGAATTACTTCTAGCATCTCAACCTACGATCATAAATGCTTTAGATAAAAAAGGTCGTACTCCATTAGATATTGCATCTCGACGAAAGAGGTATAACTTTATGAGTGAATCCAGAGGAGAGAGAATAGATGAAGCGAGGGATTGTTTGAAGCAGCACGGCGCGAAGACAGGTACTTCGCTAAAGCGCGCAAAAATTTTTCAATTTTTCAGGAGATCTCATCATCGCCATCCTACGTCTAGTCATCAGAGTCAGATCGCTTTAAGCAATACTCGCTGATGATGTGAGGGGACCCTATGCATTAATTGATGATGTGTTTGTACAGGTGCTGGGCGATGCTTAAGCACAATCCCATGGAAAATTGATCACATTTTTAATATGCGCTGTTTTTAGTTTTAACATTAATAGGCGGTCTACGCCTAATGCTACCCCTGCACAGTGGGGTATACCTGATGCTAAGGCTTGTATAAGGCGTTCATCGATGGCTATGGTTTCACTATGGTTGACGTGACGTTTATGTTGATCTTGTATAAAACGTTGGAGCTGTTCGTGCGGATCTAATAATTCATGGAACCCATTGGCTAATTCTATGCCCTGGATATACACTTCAAATCTTTCAGCAAGTTTAGGGTTACTGGGATGAAGGCGAGCCAGTGCTGCTTGTGTAGCTGGGAAATTAAAGACAAATAAGGGCGTTTCTTGAGCTGAGTCACGTTCCATCATGGTTGAAAATAGAAATTGTGAGAGCATATCGCGGTCGGTCATCTGGTTGGCATCCGAGAGCCCATGGGCTTCTGATAGATGCTGCAATTTTGCGAGGTCACAGTCTATGGGCGAGAGATTCAAGCGTTCTAGAAATAATGCCTCGTAGCTGATGCGATGTGCTGTCGGTGTCGATAAGAGCTGATGTAGAAACTCATCCATCTCATCCATCAGATGATGGTGGTTAAAATGTGGACGATACCATTCTAGCAAAGTG
>JABABH010000055.1 GCA_014238325.1 Coxiellaceae bacterium
AAATTACGGGTAAGCGTCTACAAGCAGGGAACAACGTTTCCCATTCAAATAGAAAAACAAAAAGACGATTCCTGCCAAACTTACACAAAAGACGCCTGTGGGTACAGAGTGAAAATCGATTTATCACTCTACGGTTGTCTACCCACGGTATGCGCACGATCGATAAAGTCGGCATTGAACTTTTCTTAAAAAAGCATCGTAAACAAGATCAATAACAGAGGATTGCATTTCTTATGGCTGCCAGTCCACGAGAGAAAATTAAACTTGAATCTACCGGTAAGAAAAAGGACGGTAAACCTACCAAAACTTTTTATACCACTTATAAAAATAAGCGTAAAAGCACAGAGAAGCTCAACTTAAAAAAATATGATCCACGCGCCTATAATCCTGAAACCCAACGTGCAGGACTGCATGTCATCTTTAAAGAGGGTAAAATTAAGAAATAAGTTGACGGGTGTGCAGCTACTTGCGAATGGAGTCCATACCCAATAGAATACTGATTCTCCAACATATAATACAACTGAGGCATTTAAAATTTATTATGGTAGTTATACGCCTTGCTCGAAGCGGAACCAAAAAAAATCCTTTCTTTCATATAGTTGCGACAGATCGTCGAAATCCACGTGACGGTCGATTTATAGAACGTCTAGGATACTATCATCCCCTTGCTCGTGGTCAATCCTCACGCTTAGTGATGGAAATTTCCCGTATACAACATTGGGTCAAACAAGGAGCAGAACCTTCTTCTCGCGTGAGCTCACTTATGAAAGAATATGAGCACTCTCAGCCAAATGCTCAAGTTTCTGAATCCACTGCACCCTCTTCTGAAATAAAAACATCATCCGAATCGCAGAATTCTGTTCATGTTGAACCTGATTCGTCGACTCCAACTGATCAATAGGAATCCGCTATTTTTTTGGATCCCCATAAAAAAGTCATCATGGGAAAGCTGGCCAGTCCCTATGGTATACGTGGTCAGATCAAAGTCATCTCGTTTACCTCTCCCATTGAGACATTGCTCTCCTATCAACCTTGGTTTATCTACCATGATCATGCCTGGAAATCGTTTTCTCTCACTGCTGGGAAGGTACATGGAAAATTTTTGCTTGCCTCTTTTCCAACGATCGAGAATCCTGAGGCAGCGCGCGAGTATCTTCATGCTTTCGTCGCTATAAATTATCAAAGCTTGCCTGCTCTCGATCAAAATGAATATTATTGGGCCGATTTGATCGGCTTATCTGTATGCAATCTCCATGGAGACCCTCTAGGCAAGGTAACCTCCCTACTTGAGACACCTGCTCACGATGTACTACTCGTGACGCACAACGCATATGAAAGATTCATCCCCTATACCACCCATACTATCCATGCCATTCATCTAGATAGACGGGAGATTATCGTCGACTGGGAACCTGATTTCTAGTGTTGAGCATTGGCATTATTACTTTATTCCCTGAGATGTTTGCAGCCCTGCATTATGGCGTCAGTGGCCGTACACTCAATTCCAAGCTGGCAGAGCTTTGCTTCTGGAACCCCTACGATTACGCGACGGATAAACACCATACCGTGGATGACCGATCCTATGGTGGCGGACCCGGTATGGTGATGAAATTTGAACCTTTGGCTGCAGCATTCCACGCCGCAAAAAAACAACTGGGGGATTCAGCAAGGTCTATCTATTTAAGCCCACAAGGCAAACCCTTGACCCAAGAAGCCCTCATCCAAGATTTCCTCCCTGATCCACGCCCTATAATTCTGGTTGCAGGCCGCTACGAAGGTATAGATGAACGTTTTATCGAAGCCTATATCACAGAAGAATGGTCTGTCGGCGACTATATTCTCAGTGGAGGTGAATTAGCTGCCATGACGCTCATCGATGCCATACTTCGACTCCTCCCGAATGCCTTAGGTCATGCCGACTCTGCATCTCAAGATTCTTTCTCTAACCCAAGGCTAGATCATCCCCATTACACCCGACCTGCTCATATCTTAGATCGTCCCGTGCCAGAAGTGCTCTTAACAGGCAATCACCAGGCCATTGCCACCTGGCGCCTAAAACATGCTCTGGGAAAGACTTGGCAAAAACGGCCAGATCTGTTAAAAAGGGACTCTTTGAACAAAAAAGAATATCGCTTACTACAAGAGTTTATAGAAGAACATCCATCCAGTCACCATAAGGGTC
>JABABH010000056.1 GCA_014238325.1 Coxiellaceae bacterium
ATAGTCATGACTATTTTGGACCGATATACTATTATAGTCATATGGAACGAAATTATACTCAAACCTTTTTAGACCACTTTTCTGAACATCGACAAATGGTATTTGTGATGGGACCCAGGCAATCGGGAAAAACAACAGTCGCTTACGACATGATTGCTCACAAGAAAACAGCACAGTATTTATCTTGGGATAATACTGACGACAGAGACCTCCTTTTACAAGGCACCAAAGCACTCGCTCATCATATGCAGTTATCCACACTGAAAGATATAAAACCCATCATATGCTTCGATGAAATTCATAAATACGCCCACTGGCGAGATTTATTAAAAGGTTTTTATGATAGTTACCCAGACAAAATACGAATACTAGTCACAGGTAGCGCAAAATTAGATGCTTTTAGTCGTGGTGGTGACAGCTTAATGGGACGCTATTTTCCATTTCGGTTTCACCCTTTATCGGTTGCCGAAATTATATGCCATGAATTTTCTATAGAAAAAGATCTTCTAACCGAACCTAAAAAAATCGATGATGATATTTTCCAAGCATTATGGAAATTTGGGGGCTACCCCGACCCATTCTTAAAACAAAGCCATACTTATCATAGGCGGTGGCAGAACTTAAGATCACAACAACTCATTCAAGAAGATATTCGTGATTTAACACGCATTCAAGATTTAGGGCGTCTAGAATTATTAGCGGAATATATGAAGCAAAACGCTAGCAGACACATTAGCATTCACAACTTAGCAAAACAATTTCGCATCACAGATAAAACAGCACGTGAATGGCTTGCTGTTTTAAAATCACTCTATTTCTGTTTCGAAATACAACCCTATTCTAAAAATATTAAGCGCTCCTTACTAAAAGAACCTAAATTTTATCTTTGGGACTGGTCTCTGTGTTCTGATAACGGTTCACGTGCTGAAAATTTTATAGCATTGTCTCTGTTAAAGGCGGTTCACTATTGGAATGATATGGGATTTTCTGATTATAAATTATATTATTTACGTGATAAAGAAAAGCGGGAAGTGGATTTTATAGTTATAAAGAATCACAAACCTTGGATGCTTATTGAAACAAAATACAGAAACAATCGCTCTATTTCGCCCCACCTATATTATTTTCAAAATCAACTTAAAGCCGATTATGCCATACAAGTGGTGATTGAAATGGATTATATTGACCAAACTTGTTTTATTGGCCCAGAACCACTGATAGTGCCAGCAAAAACTTTTTTATCACAGCTGGTATAGGAATATTTCTAACCATATCGAACCATCGATTGATATACCTCTCGTGAATGACGATGCGAAGTGGGTGATTACGAGCGGTATACCTTTGTTGGGCTGGCGAAAAATAAATATTCGCTCAGGCACTTAAAAGAAAAATCGCGGTTGCCTTAAGCACCCCCATCTTGATGAGTCACTTCAAGGGCATGCTTCGCATCTTGAAGTGGGATGCGTATATAAGAACGTATCCATGATGTATGTCGTTATATTGTTTCAAATATAGCCGCACCTATGCGTAGCATCGTGCTATGCGCAGCAATCGCTGCTTGAAAATCTTGTGAGGTGCCAAGCGAAAATGTGTCCCATGGCGCTAGATGCCCTGATAGTAACAGCTGTGCTTGAAGCTCTTGTTGTAGCGAATAAACTGACTGAAATACAAGCTTCTGCTGATGAAAGCTTTGTCGTCGTGCTGGTAAAGCCATCAGGCCACGCAATCTTAAACTATCCAACGACAATATGGTCTTGGCTAAGTCTAGGAGATCTTCCACACAAGCTCCATGCTTTTGTGGCTCTCTATCGATATTGATTTGTATGCACAAGTTCAATGGCGTGCTACGGCTTACTGCATAACGATGCAAGCGTTGAGCTATATCGATGGAGCTCACGCTATGCACCCAATCAAAATTCTCTGCAATGACTCTGGCTTTATTGGATTGAACCGCGCCAATAAAATGCCACTCTAATGGCGCATATTGACGCAGGGTTTTAATCTTAACAAGCCCTTCGTTTGCATAATTTTCAGCGAATCGATATTGACCCGCAGAGATGGCCTCTTTTATGCTCTGAATGCTACGGTTTTTTGTGGCCGCGAGCAGGGTCACGGGCACACCCGTACGCCGACACTCCTGCTCAGTTCGCTGAATGGTCTGACGAATAGCCGTCAGATTTCGAGCAACACCCGTCACCTCATCTATCTTCAAATAAAACAGGCCCCGCTGTTTTGATAGCATCAGATACGTTAAACTTCTCGAAGTTGGCTTGGAATTCCTGAATGAGTAGCTGCGCTTGTTGATGATAAGCCGCTTTGCTCGACCAAGTTTCCTGAGGATTTAACATAGCACTGGAAATACCAGAGCATGTTTTGGGAATACAAAAGCGAAAACCTGGCACGGAAACAACACACTGATCTTTTAGCTCATCAGCAACAATGGCCTGAATAATACGTCGCGTCACCTTGATAGGGAACCTTTCCCCCCCGTTTTCATAAGAGCCGCCCGTCCAACCCGTATTCACGAGGTACACCGAACATCCTGTTAACTCAATGCGCTGCCATAATAAATCTGCATACACCGTCGGCATACGAGGAAAGAATGGCGCACCAAAGCAGGTGCTAAAGGTGGATTGTACTGCCTTTGCAAGACCCACTTCTGTACCCCCTACTAAAGCGGTATACCCACTTAAGAAATAATAGGCAGCTTGAGCCTTTGTTAATTTCGCAACAGGCGGTAGGACCCCATACAAATCACACGTTAGGAATATTAAAGCATGGGGCTGTCCTGCTGCATTCGCATGAACACGCTTAGCAATATACTCTCTAGGATAGGCAGCTCGCGTATTTTGAGTCAACGTCGCGTCTTTATAATCAGGTATGCCCTCATCGTCTAAAACAACGTTCTCCATAATGGCGCCATCTCGAATAGCATCCCAAATAACCGGCTCTTTATCCTGCGATAAATCAATACATTTAGCATAACATCCTCCCTCAAAATTAAAAATGCCGCGCTCGCTCCATCCATGCTCATCATCACCAATTAAAAAGCGATCCGGATCAGCTGATAGCGTCGTTTTCCCGGTACCCGACAAACCAAAAAATAAAACGACATCGTCATCTATCCCCATATTAGCGGCACAATGCATGGGTAATACATTTTTTTTAGGCAACAAATAATTCAACACGCTAAACATGGCTTTTTTCATTTCACCCGCATATAGCATCCCAGCTAAGAGGACTCGCTGTTGGGAGAAATCAATAATCACTGCCCCATCGCTATTGACACCATCTTTTTTCGGATCGGTTGCTAATCCTGGCACACTTAAGACGGTCCAATGGGGTAGCATTTTCTCAGCAACATCGGTATCGATAAACAAGTGTTTCGCAAATAGATTATGCCAAGCCGTTTCAGTCATCACCTTAACTGCAAGGCCATACTCCCTGTCCGCTCCAACGCGTAAATGTGAGATATAATGATCGCGCTGACCTATATAATCTTCAGCCCGCCGCCAGAGAGCATCCGCTTGAGCAGGAGCGATCGGTTGGTTAATGGTCCCCCAATCAACATGGGTCGCTGTGTCTTGATCTTTAACAATAAAACGATCTGCGCGAGAGCGACCGGTTCGCTTGCCCGTCGTGACTGATAACCCCCCCCGCTGGCTCAATATCCCTTCCTTATTCTGCAATGCATGCTCTACCAAGGTATGGATAGGCAGATCCTCATAAATATTAATGGAAGATGGTGACATAAAAGCGTGCTCCTTGATTGACAATGATTAGAGCTCGAGTATATAGCATCATAGGCAAAGACGTGAAGACTCAGGTCCGAGCTGAGGTCTATCAAAGTTGAGAAGCACCCCGTACAACCTCCGCGAGCCCATCGTATTCGTATGGCGGATATTGCTATCCTACTCAAAGCACAAAATTTGACTCATATAACGCTATGCTTACAAAATAATACGCAGTATTATATAAATTTTGAAATATACTATACCATAAAGATATGATCATGAGTCACTTTGATCCACCCTACCCAACTGTGCTCGGCTTCGACTTTGGTATGAAACGCATCGGTATCGCCATAGGGCAGACCTTAACGAAAACAGCACGCCCAGTGGCGATCATTAAGGCAACGCATGGAATCCCTGATTGGACGGTTATACAGCACCTCATCACAACATGGGATGCTGCCAGCTTGGTCGTGGGGATGCCTTATCATATGGATGGCAGTCAACAAACGATCACTCGATCAGCCATAAAATTTGCTCATAGATTACGCGCGCGATTTAACCAACCAGTCTATACTGTGGACGAAAGACTCACCACGGTAGAGGCGCGCCGCCAATACTTCGCTGATTCAACTCGCTCCAAAAGCCATAGAAGAAGCGTGCCATCATGGGATAGTCTTGCAGCCAAACTCATCTTAGAACAATGGTTACAACAAGAGGCTCACGATGATACCGTCCGCTCATAACGCCCTACCCTCCCACTTATTAAGTATGGCTTCACTGAGCAAAGCACAACTCTATCGCATCTTTGAGCGAGCCGAGTATTACACACAGCCCACAGGCTGGTCCGATATACTGAAGCATAAAATCATCATTAACTTATTTTTTGAACCCAGCACTCGAACACGCTTATCCTTTGAAATAGCAGCACATCGACTAGGAGCGACGGTATTGAGCCCCGACATGGGCAGCTCATCTTTAAAAAAAGGCGAATCTTTGTCCGACACGATACAAACCGTAACAGCACTAGGGGCTGATATGATCGTGCTTCGGCATCCAGAGGCACACACCCCTCATGCTATTGCACGCGACCTACTGTCTCATACTACCCTGATCAATGCAGGCGATGGCGATCACCAACATCCCACTCAAGCCCTCATTGATTTATTTACGATTCATCAACAGCTGATCAAACAACCCTCTGACTGGTCTCAATTGCGGATAACATGTAGCGGTGATCTTAAATATTCTCGCGCCGCCCATTCACTTATCGACGGTCTACTCATCTTAGGCGTGCCCAAAATTTGCTTAGCAGCACCTGAACACTTATCCTACACAGCCTTATCCGACCCTCGCCTAAAATTATATGACACACTGGAATCAGCGATAACAGATTCAGATATCGTCTCAACCTTTCGTCTGCAAAAAGAACGCATTCCTATCGATCAAGGCAACACGACGGCTGCGATCAATCCTATTTGGACACTCAGCCAAAAGACGTTGATGCTCGGAAAACCATCTATCTATGTCATGCATCCCGGCCCCATAAATCGAGGAATGGAAATCACCTCAGAGGTCGCAGATGGTCCACGTTCTTTAATTCTGCAGCAAGTCAAAAATGGTATTGCCGTGCGCATGGCGATATTGGATCTATGGTCCTAGTGCTTAGCATCCCGCGATCAGCCTCTACAGCTTGTTTTTGATCGTCATCTCTCTTGACCTTCTAACAACAACTTGTATAAGCAGTTGTCTCGTATTGCTTTTTCATCTTAGCTTGGTCATGCTTTCAATCCTATCAGCATAATAGCGTATTTTCTTATAGACGCTCTCAGTCAGCATCGCTAAAATAACTGATTCACTAGGATATATCGTCAATTCAAAACAAGTACAATGACGGGGCTATACTGCCTATGCATCTCGACGGGTTTGTGAACAAACCTACTGATACGTATCGCAGGCAACCGTGCAAGATGTTGATCATGCACCCCTTTCAGGAGATTGATGGCCGCGCAGCCTGCCTCCTTTTAGCCGCTATCGATCCTTGTCCACTGATGACAACGCGTGTCCTAAACCAAACCAGCAGAAGCTGTCGCTTTACCCAAACGAGTGAAGCCAGCAACGAGGAAATTGTGGCTACACTCAATACTTTATGGGAACAATGTCTAAAATCCTTGCACGAGGAATTATCTCTGCAACAATACAATACGTGGATTCGTCCACTGCATCCGGTCACCTCGAACAATAATAACCTCGTTCTACTGGCTCCCAACCGTTATGTTTGCGAAACAGTAAATGAGAATTTTTTGTTTCGAATCAATGAAATAATTAGCTCACTCGCGAATGCAGCATGGTCGGTATCGATCAAAATTGGCAGCTCCTCTCCAGATACCCCTCTTCCACTTCCACAATCCAGCCAAAACACAGCTCGACAGACTCGACCACAATTTGGTGATATCGCGGCACATTCTTATAATAATGTTAACCCTAACTTCAGCTTTGACTCATTTGTTGAAGGTAAATCGAATCAACTCGCGCGTGCCGCTGCGACCCAAGTGGCCTATAATCCTGGACATGCCTATAACCCTCTGTCCATCTACGGTGGAGTGGGTCTTGGAAAAACTCATTTGATGCATGCAATTGGTCAACATATTCATGAAGTGAACCCCTCATCCAAGATTCTATACCTGCACTCCGAACGTTTCGTGGCCGATATGATTAAAGCGCTGCAGCGTAATGAAATGAATGAATTCAAGCGGTTTTACCGTTCACTGGATGTCTTATTAATTGATGATATTCAATTTCTTGCAGGCAAAGAGCGTTC
>JABABH010000057.1 GCA_014238325.1 Coxiellaceae bacterium
AAGCTGTGCTGTAACCTGATTTGCTTACTGTTAGCGATAATGGAGCTTATGTGTTTGAATCGATCATATGACTTTATGACTCAAAATATAGGGATTGATAGCGCGTTGGATCAGCTATCTTAGCTGCTTCGAATCCTTTTCGTCTGAGGTAACAGCTGTCGCATCTGCCGCATGCTAAACCGTCTTCGGTTGCTTGGTAGCATGAAATGGTTTGGCTATAGTCTACGCCTAATTTTCGGCCCATGTTCATGGTCTCGGCTTTGCTGAGATGTATTAAGGGGGTCCGAATCGTGATGACTTGGCCTTCAAGCCCCGCCTTGGTTGCAAGCGCTACCGTTTTTTGAAAGGATTCAATATATTCAGGACGGCAATCTGGATAGTTAGAATAATCCACAGCACTGACGCCAATAAATATAGCCTCTGCTGAAAGTGCCTCAGCCCATCCCAGCGCAATGGACAGAAAAATAGTATTACGTGCAGGCACGTAGGTAACAGGGATAGCCTTGCTCTTGGTATAATCAGGTATGCTATCGGCTTTATTGGTTAAAGCAGATGAAAGTAAATGACCCATAGAAAGAGCGAGCACCTCATGATGAGCCACCTTCGCTTGTTGGGCGATCTGTTGAGCTGCATGGAGCTCTGCCTGATGGTGCTGTCCATAGTTCATCGTTAGGCTGAAACACTGATAGCCTTCTTGTTGTGCTATAGCAAGGCACGTGGCTGAATCCAGGCCACCTGATAGCAGGATCACTGCGTTTTTCATAAAGAGTTCTCTTGTTGGATGGGGAGGATAGATTCGAATTTGAGCAATAGCATAACAGAGTAAGCGCTATTTTCAAGGATGGCATCGTGCAAGTGCTTGAAAGCGGTTTTGGGTTGGAATAACTTTGGGATGACGCAGCAGCCGATAAGCGCAATGCCATGCGTCGTTAAAGGTGACCATAGGAGTATGTTGGTATACCTCTCGCGAACGAAGATGCGAAGTAGGCTAGTGTGAGCGGTATAGGTTTGTTTGGCTGGCGACAAGTGAATGTTCGCTCAGTCACTGAAGGGGACAATCGTGGTTGTCCCCTTCAGCATCCCCATCAGGATGACTCACTTCACGTGCATGCTTCGCATCTTGAAGTGGAATGGGTATATTTATTTGTCTTGAAAATCCGTATACACATGAACGAAGGACTGGGAGAGATCCTCACACCCGTATCGACTAGCGGCCCGAGGCCTTCACGTTGATCCAAGCCTGCTCTACATCCCCTAATTGACGATTTTCCTGGCGTTGTGAACTCCTATAGAACAGCCTCCACACATCTACTATTGGGTCTGAATTTTCTGCATCATGCGATGGCGCAACCACTGCTGCACCTTCTTTCTGTTTTCGCAAGTCTAGCGGGGTGTAGCTCGCATGTTCGATAGCTTTATGGTCTTCAGCATTTTGGGCAAAGAATGCAGCTTTTAAGTCCTCCCCAACGAGGGTTGACGGCACTATTTTTAAATAAGGCTCTAAATTTCTGGAAAGGTTCCATTCATCTCTTATGCAAGCATCTAAAATTTTTAATGGTATGGGGGTAGATCGGAGTTGGAGGGGTAGCGGGAAATAAGATTGAGATAGTAGCTCATCTGTTTCTGCAATAATAGTGATTAAATGGTCAAGTGTTGAAGAGTAGAGCTTATATGGGTTAGTAAAATTGCTTGTAAGCTTGGCAGGGTCATCAAAGGCACGGTCATCTAAGCAAAAGTAACTTGATTGTTTCTTGCAATGAGCCAAATTCTGTTCGATGGGTTCAAGCAATCCGTTCAGTGATTGGATGTTTTTAAGAATATCCTCTCCCAGAAATTCTGTATACCGGTTTCTGATTGTCCTAATTCTAAGAAGAGGTGCAGTAAAATACTCAGTCATATCCATTAGAGACGAGTAAAATTGTGTTTTTGTTTGACGTTTGGGATTATCTTCAATTAATAGCTTGCAAGCAACTGAAAACTTCTTCCACGCTTCTTCCCAGCTCTTGATGTATGTGTTCAGTATTGAAGGTGTCAAAGCAGGAGCTATCCCTGAATATTGAGCACGATATAAATTTAACCTCTCTATATAGCTTTCGTATTGATCAGCAAGTTTAAGCTGATGATTTTCTATCTTAATGTTTGAGTTGAAAGTATAATCTGTTTCTTGCAGCTGTTGCCAATATTGCTTGATATTTTTTATTGACTCATAGATACCTTCAGATTTAGTGGCTACGAACTTATTAGAAT
>JABABH010000058.1 GCA_014238325.1 Coxiellaceae bacterium
GTTGTGTGGGTGTAGTGGTGGTCGACGTATGCTTGGTGAGTGCAAAAGCGAGAATAGCGAGCAATAGTATTAAACACAGAACGGTGGTCAGTACTATTTTCTTATGGTTCACAATATTTCCTTATGGTTGGATTCGTCACTATATTAGATGATGCATGGCCTCACTGTATTTAATATTAACATATTTTTCCAAAAATTTCAGGGGTGAGGGTATGCATAGGACAACTCAACGGCAGAAACTCACAGTAACTTATTGATTTTTATAGTAATAGGCCAGATCCTTTGCTTGACCTATCACGATTTCATGCATCTTTAAAAGCTAGTGCTCCTGCCTGCCATGCTCATCAGGCGTTGAATCTATTAGTTAAATAAGCGAATAAGGTGCGTAAGATATGAGCTTCTGCGCCCATCGGCTGTCCAGGGATCTCCTCTGCATTCCAAGCACTGAAATCAAAATGCATCCAAGGTATGTCGTTAGGTACAAAGTATTGTAAGAATAATGCGGCTATAATCGCGCCGCCCATCGGCACCGATGCACAATTTTTAAAATCAGCGATGCTGCTTTTTAAATAATCGCGGTAAGGCGTGTGAAGTGGCAATCGCCAACATAAGTCTCCGGTTTGTTCAGTCGTTTTGAGTATGGCTTCGGCTAATGCGTCATGATTGCAGAAAAATGCAGGCAACTTGGGTCCTAACGCCACGCCTGCAGCACCTGTTAATGTAGCAAAATCGATTAATATATCCGGTTTTTCTGTTGCTGCTTCCGTCAATAAATCACATAGCAATAAACGACCTTCTGCATCTGTGTTGAAGACCTCAACACGGTGTCCCGATCGCGTTAACAAAACATCACCAGGATGATAGCTCAGGCTACCCACTGAATTTTCAAGGGCACCGATTAAAATGCGTAATTTAACAGGTAATTTTGCTTGCATAATCATGCGGCCGAGACCTAAAGCATGAGCGGCTCCTCCCATATCTTTTTTCATGGTAAGCATGCCTTGGGCAGATTTAATGTCTAATCCACCTGAATCAAAACAGACACCTTTCCCAATCAGAGTGAGGCGTGGGTTTTGATCGGATCCCCACTGTAAATCAATTAAGCGAGCTGGATGTCTTCCTGCTCGACCGACTGTATGCAATACGTGAAACCCTGCTTGTTTGAGATCATCTCCTTCGATAACATGAATATTTGCTCCATAGGCTTGAGCGACGCTTGCAGCCGTTTCTGCCAATTTTCTAGGGTGCATATCGTCAGCTGGGGTATTGATCCAGTCTCGCACTAAGTTGATCGAGGTTAAATGGTCCACCATGGAGCGATAAGCCTGAGGTAATCTTAATCGTGCTGAGTAATAGATGGGTTGACTACGATAAGCATTAAATTGATAGGAACCTAACCCAAAGCCCCATAAGGCTTGTTCGTAATGATGGGCGTGTGCAAAAGCTTGTTCGTCTAATTGGTAAATGCCGGACGGCAATAAAGCTGGCAAGCTCCGAAAAGGGTAGCAAGAAGTGGTATCCTTGACACCGAATAAGACATGGATGATCTCCCCATCGGCATTGGGAACGAGGCATACGGTATTAGGTTTGGCTTGAAAACCACTATTACTCATCCATTTTAAAATAGATGGATCCAAATTCAGGGATGAGGGAGCCTGGAGTTGTTTTTCTAATAAGGGAGTGATTGGAATAGCCGTGGATATGCTGTGATCATCTTCGGTTATATAACACTGCACAATCTATCTCCTATTTTATCTATGATGTTCAATCATACTACCATGCAATGGTATTGCGCGTCATATCTCTTCAAGCGGATATGTCATAATAGGAGAGAGGGTTGTCGCATTCCATGTTATTTTCATCTGGAAGAGAGGTATCCTTAGATTTTATAGGCTATCTTGTAGAATAGGGAGGCTTGCAAGCATGGATAGGCAGCATCAATTAATGGGTATGGATCAACCTCGAGAGAAGAAACAATCACGTTCTCAGTTTCCCCCGGTGTATATCGTGGATGGCGTTCGTACGCCCTATTTGAAAGTCAGCCAAGGTCCTGGACCTTTTTCTGCTTCAGATCTGGCCGTATGGGCTGCTCGCGATTTGCTCATGCGCCATGCCCGAGCACAATCTAAAATCGATGAAGTCTTGGTCGGTTGTGTGATGCCGAGAGAAACCGAAGCTAATATTGGGCGTTTAGTCGCTCTGCGAGCCGGCTGTGGTGAAGCTACGCCGGGTTGGACCGTGCAACGCAATTGTGGCTCAGGTTTGCAAGCTATAGATGCTGCTTACCAAAGTATTGCGATGGGACGTTCTGACGTGGTTTTAGCAGGTGGCACGGAGGCCATGAGTCGCTCCCCTTTGATTCTCCAGGATGAGATGGTGAAGTGGATGTGCTATTGGCAAACACATCAACGAGATTGGTGGGCTCGGTGCTTATCTTTACTAAATTTGCGATGGCGGCATGTAAAGCCGATGCTGGCTTTACGTACGGGACTGCGGGATCCTTTATGTCATCTTAGTATGGGAGAGACCGCAGAAATTTTAGCGCATCAATTTCAAATAACTCGTTCGGAGATGGATGCCTTTGCTTACCGTAGTCAGCGTCGACTATGGCATGCAGAGCGTCATCAGTATTTTAAATCGGAAAGGATAGCCTTATTTGATCGTACAGGACACTGCTATCAGCATGATGAAGGTCAGCGGCCTAATACTTCTCTCGAAAAATTAGCACAACTGCCCACCGTATTTGATCGATTTGGTCAGGTAACAGCGGGGAATAGTTCACAAATTACAGATGGTGCGGCCATGCTATTATTAGCAAGCGAGTCAGCTGTAAAAAAATATCAACTCCCCGTCTTGGGTCGCATCATGGATATAGAATGGGCTGCTCTATCGCCACGTGTGATGGGTTTAGGCCCTGTTTTCGCCGCTACACCTTTATTGCAACGCCATCACCTTCAGTTAAAGGATATTGATTATTGGGAAATCAATGAAGCCTTTGCGGCGACCGTGATCGGGTGCATGCGAGCTTGGGCCAGTGATGTATTTTGCAAACAGCATTTTGGCTTGTCCCAAGCTTATGGTGAGTTGGATCCAGAAAAGCTTAACGTGGATGGTGGTGCTATTGCGATAGGGCACCCCGTTGGAAGCAGTGGAGCACGCATCGTATTGCACTTATTGCATATCTTACAACGTACCGATAAACGACGGGGTGTTGCTGCTCTTTGTATAGGTGGCGGGCAAGGTGGTGCATTGTTATTGGAGAGAGTATGAGCATGAATACAAGGCATGAAGGGAGAGAGTCTTCCCTATTGAAATCAGGCCAACCTGATCAACATTGGCATATGCAGACGGTAGAACACGTCATCTTACTCACTTTAGATCGTGCAGATAAGGCGCTGAATACCATTAATCAGCAAGTGTTGCGTGAATTAGAAGCTATTTTGGAGGACGTGCAGTCTATCCATCCCAGAGGCCTGGTTATTTTATCCGGTAAATGCCATGGGTTTGTTGCTGGTGCAGATATTACAGCTTTTTCAAATGATGAAGAGGATGGAGCCTTATTAGATTTTATGCATGAAGGTCACGCTATTTTAAATAAGCTAGCTGCTTTACCTATACCAACGGTAGCTATGATTCATGGAGGTTGCTTAGGAGGTGGTTTAGAGCTCGCTTTAGCTTGTGATTATCGCATTGCTGATGATCATGAGAGTACGATATTAGGACTTCCAGAAATCAAATTGGGCATTCATCCTGGTTGGGGTGGCACGGTTCGTTTGCCGCGATTAATAGGGGCGCCAAAAGCATTGTCCATGATCTTGTCCGGCCAGCTGATACCTGCAAAAAGAGCTCAGAAATGGGGGGTTTTGGATGCTGTTGTGAAAGCGCGTGATTTAAAAGCAGCGGCTATTTATTATGCGGCTCATCCGCCTCGGCAACGCCCTTTGCGACTCCTTAGTTATAATTATCCCTATTTTTTACGATCTTTTTTAGCTTGGCAATTACAGAAACGAGCATTAAAAAAAATTAATAAGGCGCACTATCCCGCTCCCCATGCTGTGTTGAAGCACTGGCTTAAATATGGTGTGGATGAGGTTGCGATGGAAAAAGAAATCACTTCCGTGGCATCCTTGGTCCGCACCGATACCTGTCATAATTTGATACGCCTATTTTTTTTGAAAGAGAGATTAAAAACTTTCTCAAAAATAGATGTCCCGATGATTTCTCATATTCATATTATAGGTGCGGGCACCATGGGAGGAGATATTGCCGCTTGGTGTGCTTTACAGGGTTTTTATGTGACCTTGCAGGATACGGATTTAGAAAAAATAGCATTAGCCATGAAGCGTGCCGCGCTCTTATATCATACAAAGTTACCAGCATCTTATTTGATGCAAGCAGCCCTTGATCGCTTGCAGCCTGATCCAGAAGGCTATGGTGTGCCCGTAGCAGACCTAGTATTAGAGGCGATTATTGAGGATCGAGAGGCGAAACAGGCATTGTTGATAGCGATTGAGCCTCGACTAAAAGCGGATGCTATGGTAGCGACGAATACGTCCAGTATTCCTTTAGAAGTTTTGCAGTCCGTCTTGAAAAAACCAGAGAAATTGATGGGTATGCATTTCTTTAATCCCGTGGTAGCGATGCCTTTAGTCGAAGTGATTGCTTCTTCAACAACGGATCAGGCTTCGATGGAGCGTATTTTAAAATTTGTGGGGCAATTATCTAAATTGCCTTTGCCGGTTAAAAGTCGTCCTGGGTTTTTGGTGAATCGTTTATTAATGCCTTATTTAGTGGAAGCCATGAGGTTAGTAGAAGAGGGGTACGCGAAAGAGGAGGTCGATGATACCGCGATGAATTTTGGTATGCCTATGGGCCCCATTGCACTATCAGATCGAGTAGGACTAGACGTGTGTCTTGCGGTAGCTCACCATCTATCAGAGCATGCTTCTGTTAGTATACCAGCCGCCTTATCCCGATTGGTGGAACAGGGACGATTGGGCAAAAAAACCGGCCAAGGTTTTTATCAATATGCCGATGGGAAACGACCTCCTGCTTCCAGACCGATCAATGCGAAGGATGCAGTACTGATAGCAGATCGTTTAATCTTATCCATGCTGAATGAAGCGGTTGCTGCATGGCATGAGCGTATCGTAGAGGATGCTGATTTATTGGATGCAGGGATGGTCTTTGGGACCGGGTTTGCGCCTTTTAGAGGCGGGCCCCTGCATTATGCGAAACAGCGTGGTTTGGATGAGATTATAAACACGTTAAAAACACTATCACAGGAGTGTGGTCAGCGGTTTACTCCACATATAGGATGGAGTGTGTATCAAGAGCAACTGAAACCTAAGCCTGCAAAATAGCCTATAGTATGACGACTTATCAGGCTTTTTTATGATCTGCTGCGATTAACAATTGCTCAATCCTATCATTTTTAAAGGTGACATGTCGGTGCAACCCGACTGAGACAATAGCAGGTGCTAACTCTTTCAACAAATTTAAAATAGCTGTTTGAGAGGCTGCATCTAATTGTGAATTTTCAAGCAGATCAATATTGGCAACAAAGGCTGCTACGGAACCTTTTCGAACCTGTCGCGGGCCGATCTTAGCGCTATCCATGCCAGTGGGTAAAATATCTTCCGGGCGTATAGGGGAGTTAGACATAAACATGGTCTCCATATAAATTTTATGGAACAATGATAACATATAGCACTATTATTGTATAGAAATAAACCTTATCAAGATAGGGATAACCTAATGAATATCCTTGTATTTATGGGTTTTCTATTCTGCTCCACTTGATATTTATCGCACAATTGGTTAGAATAGGCACATCAAGTTCGTTTCATTGATAACTACACATTGACTGTCTTGAGTGTTCACCGAGCACACTGATTTTGTTCTTTTACAGGGCAAGTCGTCTTCAATTAAATCTTGTGCGAATGCCCTATCCATGTTGCTAGGTCTATTCAGTGCACCTCTTACCTGATCATTGATGATA
>JABABH010000059.1 GCA_014238325.1 Coxiellaceae bacterium
AGAATTTGAAATAATGCCATGATAGGTATTTTTATCTGAGTCATCTTCAAATTTTCTTTGAGTATAAGAAATAGACTCTCCGAATGGTTGTAGCCTTTCTTGCGCCTGACGGATGCGTAGGGTAGAAGGTTCTAGGAAATTATAATGAAAAGCAATAGGTTGGTTTTTCAGCCACGTGCATAATTTATATGCTAATATTCCGTCTCCTCCACCGATCTCAAGTATTCTCAATTTTTCTGTTTTAGGCAGATGTAAGGCGAGCGGCAATATATAGGCTTCGAAGTCGTTTAGTATAATGGGAGCACTAATTTTATTGTAATAATCACCTCGTGAGAAGTTAGTTTCGCCTATGGTTTCTTGCTTCCATTCTTTTTCCCAGTGTTTAAGAGAAACGGTGTCAGAAGTATCTACTCTCCTCAACTGTACTGCCTCCGAGCTTGTGGAAGGTAGAGGTACAGATATGATACTGCTTCGGCGATCTTTGGTTATTCTTATTTCTAGGCAATTGTATTTTATAGCGGTTAAAAATAACTCTTCATAGTTGCTTTGAATCTCTCGGGTATCTCTAAGAAAATATTTTTTACCACGTTGATACGTTATAGAAATTAAGAGATAGTGTTTGAGGCATAAAATACGCTGCATTTTAAGTGTAGGCGCATCTTTATTTGGATTATGAATAACTATATTTTTTATGTAAAAGTAAGCTTTAAATAGGTTTTTGATCTGATAATCAATCTGCATGGTTTCCTGCTCTAGGCGTTCTATCCCGAAAGTCTCATTTGTATACACCCTATCACCTGCAGCCTGATGTAAGTCTTGTTCAATGCTCTTTATCGTATCTCCTATATTCATATTAACTCTATGATGTATTATTTTTATATATGGTTTATGGATGAGTCTGCTTCCCCCTATCTTCTATTCAGGGGCTTTAGCATGCACGATTCTGAGTGCATGAATATCAGTATACATCAGATCTTCTAGGGCGCCATAGATTAATCGATGACATTCTAATAAGCTTTTTCCAGAAAAGAGCTCAGAGATGATCTCTACAGAAAAATGTCCTAATCCTTGTTGTGCGCCTAGGTGCCCGATGTGATCATGACTATCATCATGGATAATAAGTGACTCAGGGCAGAATCGTTCACGTAGACGTTTACGGATTTCAGTGATGCGCTGTTGTTGTTTATTACTATGTTGTTTGTTCATATCTATGACGATCTTTAGGTTGGTTTATGGTGTATCCTTTTTTTCTCCATCGTTTTCATCGCCATGGCAATATAGGTTGCTTGGGCGACTATAAATAATAGCGTTAATATCAAGGTTCCAAATAATTTAAAGTAGACCCACATGGTGGTATTGAGCGTATATATTAGGATAACATTCAGGATGCCCATGGTAAAAAAGAAAGTTGCCCAACTATAGTTCAAATAAGACCAGACCTTTTGAGGTAGTTGGATCTTATTCTGCAAGAGTCGTTTCATCAGGGGATGGGAACCTATAAATTGACTGCCTACGAGCAAGATGCCAAAGACCCAATACAAAATGGAGAGTTTCCATTTGATAAACATAGGATTATGAAATATGAGCGTTAAGGCACCAAAGGGAAGGATAAGGCATAATGACGCGACATGAAAGGCCTCGAATCGGCGATTCCGTAGCCAATAGACGCCCACTTGCAACGCAGATGCGAGCATAGCGATAGCGGTGGCCACATAGATACCCCATAGCTTGAATGCAATAAAGAAGCAGGCGATCGGGAAATAGTCAAATAAGAATTTCATAGTATCGGGATCTTAACGCAGAGCGTACGAGTATGCTTAAGATCATCCTCTCTCTTGTTAATGGAATATGACCTAGTATAAACTATCGTGGTCACAATAATCTATGTTGATATACCCATGCCACTTCAAGATGCGAAGCATGCATTTGAAGTGGCATGGTATCTGTGTGGCAGGTGGCTTTTATTGAGCCATAGCTCCAATGTCATCTACTCTTGGAGTCGCTGTTGTGGTTTTAAGCACAGAGATCATACAAAAAATTTGCTATCATTTTCAGATTGGATCTGTCCAAGTGCCTCCGGTTGAGATACTGGGAGGCAAGGTTAACCGCGTTTGGCATCTTTCCACTGCACTTGGCGAATTTGCGCTCAAACAAATCTTTGAGGTTAGGACTCATCAAGAAGCTGAGCGTATTGGGATGGCTTTTCGCGCGTTAGGGATGCCTTCAACTAGAGTGCGTCGTGTTAACCATGAGATGATTTACAAAACAGAGCACGGCGATTACTTTTTATTATTTGACTGGTTGCATGCCGAGAAGTTTAAGCCGCACCAAGTCACCATTCAGCAGGCTCAATCTATAGGAGCATTATTGGGTGATATGCATAACTTGCAGTTATCATCATCATCTTTTCAGGTATCAGCACTGAATAACCGTTTTTATGATTTTTCAGTCGATGAGCGAGAGTTAGCTGCTAAGGCAGAAGCTGCCATTTTGCAAGCTATGCCTGAAGCATTGCTATTAAAGCAGCAATTGCCCCTATTGGTCTCAGTACTACAAGAGAGTCTGCAAAGTCAGCAAATGTTAGCGGAAGCACGCATCTTGAGTCATCGTGATATCACTCCGAATAATGTCTTATGGTCGGCTTCGCATCGGCCTATTATGATTGATTGGGAATTGGCAGGATTGATTCACCCCTGGGTGGAGCTCGTGGCAGCAGCTTTTGATTGGAGCATCTGTACGCCTAAGCGCATTGCCATGGATCGTTTCTCGGCTGTATTGCAGGGGTATCGCGAGCATAGACATTGTACCTCAATCGGATCCTTAAAAGGGGCCTTTTCTGTGGTGATGGGAACATGGCTAAGCTGGTTGTTTTTTAATCTCAATCGTTACTTAGAAACCAAGTTGCCAGCGATACGTACTTTAGGGATCAGAGAAGTACGCCATACCTTGCTGACCTTTTCCCACGTTTATCCTCAGCGGCAATATTGGTTAAGGCAATTAGAGGGATAGCATGAACTTGATTTTCCCTCCATTCTATAAAAGCAATAATTGCAGTATCAGTTAAAGCTTTCTATTATACACATTTTGCTTGTAATATTTTTCAAAAAATAAATCAAGAAATAGATAGAAAAATATATCAATCAGGATTATGCTTTTAGTTTGAAGCATGGCTAAAATGTTCTGGTGCCTAACTGCATGCATAGATCGAGAAGCCCTAATGTTGACGCAGGAGCGCTCACTTTTCTAATACAGGTAAAAATAAATGAATACCAAGGTATCGAAGCCCATATTACTCACTATGGATTGGGATACGCCATGGAAGCAGGCGTTGAATTTATGTTTTCATGATTTTTTGGACTATTGTTTTCCAGAGATCTCGGAGCAATTGGATTGGACACAAGGACATGAATTTCTAGATAAAGAACTCAAAGCGCTGTCTCGGGGATTTGCCACGGGCCACCGTATTGCTGATCTGCTTGTAAAAGTATCCATGAAATCAAAAAAAGAAGTGTGGATTTTATTTCACTTAGAATTACAAAGTACGGTGGCGTCAGATTTCTCAGAACGCATGTTCGTCTATTGCACTCGAAGTCGGGAGCGTTATAAAAAAACGGTTGTAAGCGTTGCGGTTCTCACGGATAAGGATCGTCACTGGCGACCCAACTCCTTCGAGGATATGACTTTTGGCTTTGGGGTCAGTATGAAATACGGGGTGGTTAAAATATTAGACTACAAAGATAAGCGTCAAGAACTCGAAGCATCATCCAATCGATTTGCTATGGTTATCTTAACTCAGCTCATTGCGATGGAGACTAAGGTTGATTCAAAAGAGCGTCTAAATCAAAGACTTGAGCTCTCTCGACAGTTGTATAAAAAGGGCATACCAGAAGGTCAAAGAAAAATCCTAATGAACTTCTTTGAGTTTATGCTCCCTTTAGAAGAGATACTCGTGTTAAAATATGACAATGCTATCCGAGAAATAGAGGAGGAATATCAGGTGACTTATACAGATCGTATAGAACAGCGCGGCATTGATAAAGGATGGGATGCTGGATTAAAAGCAGGACAGCTACAGGGCATAGAAAAAGGCATAGAAAAAGGCATAGAAAAGGGCATTGAAAAGGGCATTGAAAAAGGGCGCCAAGAAGGTGAGGCGTTTGTAGTTGCACAAATATTAGAAAGGAAGTTTGGTACCATTCCAGCAGCTTATTTGAATCAAATTCAGGAAGCGAAGCTTGAAGTGTTATTAGCTTTGCTGGAGAAAACTTGGACAGCAAAGACGCTGGATGAGCTATTTGCTCATGTATTGAGCTTGGATTCTGCTTATTGAGTTATTTATGAGCGAATCTACCATGAGTGGATCTTTGTTGAATATTATAGTGGATGGTCATCCGATCACAGAGTTGCCATCGGACCTTTATATCCCTATAGACGCGCTACGTGTTTTTTTAGAACGTTTCGAAGGTCCTTTAGACTTATTATTGTACCTCAGTAAGAAGCAACAGATTGATATTATTGATATCCCCATGTCTGAAATCACGCAGCAGTATCTGCGTTTTATCAACGTCATGCACGTGATGAATATTCTAGTTGCGGCTGAATACTTAGCGATGGCAGCACTGTTGGTAGAAATTAAATCACGATTATTGCTGCCTGTTCTGCGGGTGGCTGAAGAAGAATCAGATCTAGATCCTCGGATTGAGCTAGCTCTACGGTTACAGGAATACGCGCGTTACAAGCAAGCGGCATATGATTTAGATCAATTGTCTATCGTAAATCGTGATACCTATATCGCTAAGGCAGACCTCATCATAGCAACAAAGGCCTCTCCCAGCTTTCAGGTGCCTTGGTTAATGGATGCTATGCAGCAAGTATCCTGTCGTTTAGGCAGGCAAGAGGGCTATGTTATTATTCAAGAAGCATTGTCCATTCGAGAACGGATGAGCGCTATATTAGCGATCATCAGGCCGGGAACCTCGATGAGGTTTGGAGATTTTTTGATTGGCAAAGAAGGGCGTTTGGGTGTCGTCGTAACTTTGATTGCGCTATTGGAATTAGTGCGTCAATCTATGGTTATCTGTATGCAGGATAAACCATTGGATCCTATTTATGTCAATATACTGACACCTATGGTGGACCCCAATAGCTGGACAGAAAATAGCTCCGAATAAGAGGTAATCGCCAACCACAAAGATTCTATCATTAGCCTGAGCTTTTCCTTGACAATTCATCGCAAGTGTGGCGTGTCTGCAGACAGATGCATACTTATTGTAGACATGCAATAATGTAGAGTATGAACACCGAAGACCTGACGAATATGGATTGGCATGTTCAAGTTATTGAGGCAGCTTTATTTGCGGCTGCACAGCCCTTATCGCTCAAAGCATTAAAGCAACTGCTAGCTGATGAGGCTCAGCCTCCCAATATAGAAGAGATCAAAGCTTATGTCGATCGATTACGTATATTCTACGATGGGCGTGGTATTGCTCTAAAGGAGGTGGCGAGTGGTTATCGATTTCAGGTAAAAGAAAACTTGGCAAGTTACCTGCAACCGCTATTGGCTAAAAAGCTGCCGCGTTATTCGGCTGCTTTTCTAGAAACCTTAGCCTTAATCGTATATAGGCAGCCGATTTCTCGTGGTGAGATTGAGCAGATTCGTGGGGTTCCAGTTCGATCCGATATTATGCGTAAATTATTATCCTATAATTGGGTCCGTGTAGTTGGGAGGAAAAATGTCCCGGGGAAGCCAGCGTTATTTGGAAGTACTCAGCAGTTTTTAGATGATTGTAACCTTAAAGGTTTAGATGATTTGCCACCACTGAAAGACATGGTTGATGTGACGAATTTTGAGAAAGCAGTAAAAGAGCCACAACTGGATTTGATCGGTGAGCTCGAGCAGACCTAATTTTTTCAATCATCCTAGGTGCCAATTTTGTGAACCTATTTAAGTAATATTTTTGTAGTTTTTTTCCAGTTCATCCAGATCCAGTTGATCAATAAATAAGGACAAGCTAGACCAGGCGCTTAGCGCAGCGGCTCGTTTGAAAGGTGAGGGAATATATAAGGGTCTTGCCAAAACACCATCTTCTAATAAATCATTTAAGAGATGCAAATGTGCCAAGTTAATCTTACCCGTAAATAGCAGGGGGATATTTGATAAATCCCCTTGTTTCGCAGCTACGCGTATATAATTATAAATCAATACAAATCCTTTGGTATAAGCTAAATCCTTAGTAAAAGGACCTAAATGAGGTTGGCTACCTCTAAAAATTCGGACAGAATTTTGATAACTTTCAATCGCTCCAATGCCTTGTTCTTGAAAAAAATTAAAGATATCAATAAAATCAGCTCCATTTTCTACCTGATTAATCGCTACGATGCGTGAAATTAATCGGTGTATACGACTAGGATACGATGAAAAACTCAATACTTCTGTGAGCATGGCCAAGCCCTCTTGGATGACAAGGGCAGATGGTGGACCTTTGCTTAAAAAAGTGCAATAAGGTTGAGATAGGCCATTTAGGGTCGTCCCTAAATGCACCCAGCCTTCATGAACTTCATACAACCTAATATTACGTTTGCTAAAG
>JABABH010000060.1 GCA_014238325.1 Coxiellaceae bacterium
CTCGCTTTGATATAGAGATGATATTGGAATTAGGCTACTGCTCTGGTATCGAGAACTACTCTCGATATTTATCGGGTCGACAGCCTGGCGAACCACCGCCCACGTTGATGGATTATTTGCCTAAGAATGCTTTATTGCTGATCGATGAATCCCATGTGACTATTCCTCAACTGGGTGGCATGTATCACGGTGACCGAGCTCGTAAAACCAACCTGGTTGATTATGGATTTCGTTTGCCTTCTGCCCTAGATAATCGTCCATTGCGCTTTGATGAATTCGAATCCTTTGCTTTTCAGACGGTTTTTGTATCTGCGACACCTTCATCCTATGAAGCAGAACATGCTGATCAAGTCATAGAGCTTTTAGTCCGGCCGACAGGGCTTATCGATCCGCAGATTGTTATTCGACCGGTAGCCCAGCAAGTTGACGATGTATTCTCTGAAATAAAAAAGCGTGCCCTGGTACAAGAGCGGGTATTAGTGACCACCCTCACTAAGCGCATGGCTGAGGATCTAAGCGCTTATTTAGCCGAGCACAGTGTGCGTGTTCGCTATTTGCATTCCGATATTGATACGGTCGAGCGTATGAATATCATTCGTGACTTAAGACTAGGTGTTTTTGATGCTCTCATTGGGGTCAATTTGTTGCGAGAAGGTTTAGATATTCCTGAAGTGTCATTGGTGGCTATTTTAGATGCTGATAAAGAGGGATTTTTACGTTCTACGCGATCCTTAATTCAAACCATCGGCCGTGCAGCACGTCATGTGAATGGCACAGCCATTCTGTATGCAAGCCATATGACCCGTTCCATGGATCAGGCTATAAGAGAGTCTGAGCGTCGGCGCGAAAAACAAATTGCGTACAACAAAAAGCATAGCATTACTCCTCAAAGTGTCAAAAAAAATATTACCTCACTGGTGGAAGAAAGTATGGGTAAGGAGAATAGTGACGTCCACGCTGCTGTACCCATCTTATCAGCCTCGGAAATGGAAGCCTATCAGGGTTTGTCACCTACGGTTTTAGCAAAGCGCTTAACTCAATTAGAAGACCGTATGTATCGACATGCCCGTGATTTAGAATTTGAAGAGGCTGCTCGTATGCGAGAGAAGATTGAATACATTCGTCATCATATCATCGGCGCGACGGATGCTTCTTCTGCTAAATAATTTAGAATGAAACACTTGTCGCTTATCGCGATGGGGATTCTGCGGTATCCTTATTGATGTCATCTTGGTTGTCAGGCTCATTTATTTTCATAGGTAGCCTACACGAGTAGACAAATGCATGAGCAAGGCGTATGCTTTTATGCTGATGGCTTATTTATAAACTCATTTTTATAATCTCTGAGCGTGCTATTAAACGACCTCTTACACTTATGGATGGAGCCGTATCGATTATTTGCATAGGGATGCTCATCAATATGACAACGCTATCCGAGCCATAGAGGAGGAATATCGCATGACTTATACCGATCGTATAGCACAACGCGCCCTGGATAAAGGGTGGGATGCTGGTTTAAAAGCAGGAAACTTACAAAGCATTGAAACTGGACGCCAAGAAGGTGAAGCCATGGTGGTTACCCAAATCTTAACAAGGAAATTTGGCTCTATTCCAACGAAATATTTACAGTACATTCAACAGGCAAAGCTCGATGTTCTATTAGTTCTATTAGAAAAAGCCTGGACAGCAGAGACTTTGGATGAATTATTTATTGATTTGCAGTCTGTTTCATAGCTGGAAGGTGAAAGAAGTTGGTGTTGGGTGACATCTTGAAATCCAGGCTGATGCATGAGTATAATTCTGAACGTAATAGTTAACCCTTTATTTTATTAGCAGCATCTATGAATTCAGACGACTCTCCCTTAATAAACAACGATGAGCCTTCACCAGAGGAGGTTCAAAATAAGGATAAGGAAATATTAAGACAGGATTTGTTGAGGGCACTCGCTTGTTTAAGAAAAGCGCAGCGCTGGTGCTGGTATTGGCGATTACTGCCTGATTATGATGCAGAGGCTGTTATTCGTGCTTTCTATCAGAATCCTGAGAACGAAGCAAACCTTGAAGCTTATGGCGCTTTAGGCTCTCAATTCAGAGAAATAGCGTCCTTCTTAGAGGAAAATCAACCGACGAGTACGATAGAATCGTCCCCGGATGATGCAGATAAGAGATTGACTTATGCAGGTATTCTTGCTTGTTTCCTCCTATGTTTGTGTGTGTTTGCTTCTGTGCATCTTAAGGCAGCGCTCATTTTCGTAGGAGCCGTAGCTGTATTGTCGATCCTCATTATTCCATTAGGTTATGGGCTTCATCGGTATGCCCTTAAACAAATGAAGGAGCCAGCATTGCGATGTGATGCTGGTCATCAGGGCTTATGGCACTGCCTCGCTCCTCCTGAAAGTTCTAATGATCCTTCTGATGCTCCTAACGCACAACCACGCTCTCGTTCATCGACCATCTAGTTATCCTATGCTACATTCTATCGATCTTATAGCTTGGGTAAAATCTTTAGGTTACCTTAGTATAGTATTAATCATCTTCGTAGAAACCGGTGTTTTTTTTGGATTTTTGCTGCCTGGAGATAGTTTATTATTCACCATAGGTTTATTGTCTGCGCAAGGTGTTTTTAATATTGCTGTTGTGATTCCGAGTATTATACTGGCAGCTTTTTTAGGATATGTTTTTGGGTACTGGTGTGGAAAACAGCTAGGGCGTTCACTATTACGTCGCCCTGATTCATTTTGGTTTAAAAAAAAATATATTGTTGCAGCGATCAGCTTTTATTTAAAGCATGCGGGGCAGGCGGTTGTATGGGGACGTTTACTTCCTTTCGTGCGAACGTTTGTGCCCATTGTCGCGGGCATGGCGAAAATGCCTTACCTTCGCTATAGCTTGTTTAATATGGTAGGTGCGATGATTTGGGGTGCAAGCATTCCATTACTAGGCTATTATTTTGGGCATTTGGCTGCTCATATTCATGAATATATGGTACCTGGCTTATTATTATTGCTTTTTATTGGCTTTGTTGTCACGCTCATGTTGAAACTCAAAAAGCATAGGGGATCTCATTCATAGTATGTGTA
>JABABH010000061.1 GCA_014238325.1 Coxiellaceae bacterium
CAAGATTATATTACGGCGCTAGAATATGGGTTACCCCCTACGGCTGGTGAGGGAATTGGGGTTGATCGCTTGGTGATGTTGCTGACGGACAGCGCTTCCATCCGTGATGTGATTTTATTTCCGCTATTGCGCCCGATAGATGACCTTTAACTTGGAAAGGTAATGGAGTGAGGCTGCTGTTTTCGAATGCTCGGTCTTGGAGGACAGCGAGTACAGGATAGACACCGTTGTTTTCCTCTGCCATAACTATCAGACCGATCGTTTCGTTATCTGTATATTGTATCTCATCGCCTTTCTCCGGCGCACGAGGGCTTTCTATACACGCTTGATATAAATGACGTTTTACTTTTCCTCGATGCTGTGTTCGGGCAATTATTTCTTGTCCTAGATAGCAGCCCTTATCGAAGCTGATGCCGCCCCATTTCTCAAGATCGATCATCTGCGGGAGCAGCAATCCGCTTGTGTTAGGAGATATCCACACCAAGCCCGACGTTATGTTGAAAGTCTGCCAAGCTTCTGAAGAGAGGCAGGAGTGCTGTTCTGCATAGGTCTGCATCTTCTCCTCTGCATCAGCACTGCAAGCTATGACCCATTGTGAGAGTCGAGTGCGAAAACTTGATACATAGCAGTCAGGATGAGAGGGTGGGTCACATTGATAGCACTCCCAAATAGTCCAACTCGTGGTGGGTGATAACGTGACTCTTGAGAAATTCGCATATTTTTGTAAATAGTTCATGGTGCGGGTTAGCATGTCTTGGGGTAAGATTAAGTAGTAATCCTCTTGAATTTTCATCACAAAAAAATTAGCCAGGACCCGTCCTTTGATATCACAGCAGGCGCCGAGAGAACCTTGACCTTCGTGAATATGGGTCATATCACAGGTTAATTGCCCTTGCAGAAAGTCTGCAACCCGTGCGCCATGGACTTGAATCGCGTGAAAATGACGGATGGGTGTGATAAATGGAAACTTGGGTTGATTCGGAAAAGGCGTAGCCATAGCTTATCGTCTTACTGTATGGATGAGGGTGTCAGTATCGCATAAGTAGAAGACAATAAGTAGCGTGGTGTATCCCCCCGCCCTATTGCCTACCTCATCGCCTCTCAACCTTCCATCGATGGATCGCGTTTGCAATATCTCCCGATATTGCATCAATGCTATATTTTTAGGAAGAATAAGCCAATTTTCTTTATACAGCAGCTTTTATATCGGTCACTATTGTGTACAATAGCCTGCTTGTCATGGGGTCTACTTGTGCGAGCGGTATACCTTGGTTTTGATGGCTGGCGAAAAATAAATGTTCGCTCAGCCACTTAAGGAGACAATCGCGGTTGTCCCCTTAAGAATCCCCATCGCGATGAGTCACTTCAAGTGCATGCTTCGCATCTTGAAGTGGCATGGGTATATTGCAGATACGAGTGCAGATACGAGCAAGTGATCTTGCACATGTTCTATAATGATCATGTATATTTACTAATGGTGGGTTGCGCTGCCATGCCGATTAGCTCATAGAGGGTGCTGTGTTGAATCAACCATCTGATCGTCACGTTATGCCATCATTGCTCTGGCCTTGGGCTATGTGGTGGGTGGCCGTGCTTTTTGTGTTGCTCCAATTTTTATTGCAGCTCTCCTCCGGTGCGATTGCGAATGATTTAATGAGTAGCTTTTCCCTGAGTGCCTTGGGTGTGAGTGCTTTAGTGAGCACCTACTACTATGCTTATGTGGTTTTACAGATACCGGTTGGAATATTATTTGATCGCTTTGGTGTGCGGTTATTGCTATCCATGGCGGCGTTAGTTTGTGCATTGGGATGTTTTTTGTTTAGTACGACTCACCTGCTATGGGTCGCTATTCTAGGGCGTGTATTCATGGGGGCTGGCGCCTCCTTTGCTTTTGTTGGTGCTATGGATATCACGGCCCAATACTTTCCCTTACATCGATTTTCAACGATGGTTGCGGGTATTGAAGCCGTGGGTATGCTCGGTGTTGTTTTGGGAACCTCGTATGTATCCCTCTTAGTCCAGCAATGCGGTTGGCGCACAGTCTTATTCGGTGTAGCTTGTTTATTGGTCGTGACAGCAGGGCTCATTTTTTTTATTGTTCGGAGCACTCCTTTGTCATCACGATTTTCTTCTAAGTCTATCGGTGTGCTGCATGAGTTAAGCCTATTACTGAAGCATTCGACCATGTGGATGATTGCTTTATATTCAGGTTTAATGTTTTCGGTCGTCACCACCTTTGTAGCCTTATGGGGGGTGCCTTATATGGCCTTATTCCATCATATAAGTTTGTCTTTTTCCACGTTTCTATGTGATTTGGTTTTAATTGGGGTAGCGATGGGCGCACCCTTTTGGGGTTGGCTAGACCGTAAAGTACCACACCGTCGTCTGATTTTAAATCTTTGTGCGAATACGACAGGTTTATTATTATTATTGATTATTTATAGTCATGCCATCTCTATGGTGACGCTTATGTGCATGATGTTTTTATTAGGTATTTTCTGTAGTGTTTATATTATTCCCTTTACTATGGCAACCGAAATTATGCCCTTACATTGCCGAGGCAGTAGTTTGGGGTTTGTCAATATGGTATCGGTAGGTGTGGCACCGTTGCTATTGCCCTTATTAGGATTATTGATTGATCTTGCGCATCGTTTTCATGGCACCGTGCATCGTACGGTCTATGATTACCAAATGGGTTTGTTAGTCTTACCACTGGTATTGATCCTATCAGGTATGATGACGATTTGGATGCCTGTGAAGGCAGACCCTGAAGCGATACAAAAAACGACGGAACCGAGTCAAGCCTAAAATCTACGGATTCGGTTTTTGCTTAAGTTTTTTCTTACTTGCATCCTTTAAGCTAAGTCATATAATACTTGTGTGGAGTAAGGCTAGCGGTAGCGCTAGCATGCCACTTTTTTCGCAGCTATTTTAGTGAATGCTGAGAGATCATCAGGTTCCTCAGCTGTTTGTTATTTAAAAGAGGACTTGATCGTGAGACAGGTACCCCAATATGTGATCATTGGCGATGGTTGTATGGCGACGCATATGGCCTGCTATTTCCGTGGACTAGGCTTGAGCTATCAGCAATGGTCTCGTCGACAGAACGCGCCTGCTGATCTTCAGCGCTTATTAGTGGTATCGACGCATGTGCTGTTACTTATTCGAGATGATGCTATCGAAGATTTTGTCCGTCAATACGATAAACCCGAGCATCAGCATCTTTTATGGATACATTATTCAGGTAGCTTAGTCTCTCAAGCTGCGGTAGGGGCCCATCCTTTGTGCACCTTCCCGCCTACCCAGCTTTATAGTGTGGATGAATATAAGAAAATTCCATTTATGGTGGGAGGTACGGGACGAGCTTGGGAAGAGTTATTTCCGGGCTTACCTAATCCGCATTATAGCATTGCCGATCAAGACCGGGCTTATTATCATGCATTGTGTGTATTAGCCAATAATTTTTCAACCTTGCTATGGCAGAAGTTTTTTAGCGCTATGGCAGAAAAATTTTCTGTCAGCAAGACAGATTTAATCCCTTTCCTTCACCATACTTATGAGAATATTGCCACGGCGCCTGATCGGGCATTAACAGGCCCCTTGAAGCGCAAAGATAGCAGTACAATAGTGCGTGATTTAAGGGCATTAAAGGACGATCCTTTTTATTTAATCTTTGAATCCTTTATACAAATTTTTGCTCCGGAGATATTAGATAATGAAGCAATATAATACCCCTCATTGTTTTGAGAAAAATCGCGATAAAAAAATCGCGATGATTACTGTCTATGATTATACGTCTGCGTGTATTATCAACAAAACGCACATTGATTGCATTTTAGTGGGGGATAGCGTCGCGATGGTCATGTATGGTTATGACCAGACGCTGCATGCTACTTTAGATCATATGCGTTTGCATACAGAAGCTGTGGCTCGTGGTGCTTCGGATAAGTATATTGTCACTGATCTCCCTTTTATGAGCTATCGTAGGTCATCTGCTTATACGATGGAAGCGGTTTACATGTTAATACAAGCTGGGGCTCAAGCGGTTAAATTAGAGGGTGTGGAAGGTAACCATCGAACGATTCAAGATATTATAGAATCCGGTGTGCCGGTTATGGGACATATTGGTTTAATGCCGCAACATGTGCATCGTTTAGGGGGGTTTAAAGCTCAAGGATTCAGCGATGCAAATCGTATGAAGTTATTGCAACAGGCTAAAGAGCTGGATCAGCTAGGTTGTTTTGCTGTGGTATTAGAATGTATTCCAGCATCGCTTGCGATGGAAATTACACAAGCCATTTCTATTCCGACCATTGGTATAGGTGCCGGACCTCAAACGGATGGGCAAGTCTTAGTATTCCAGGATGTATTGGGCTTGAATCATCATTTTCAGCCTAAATTTTTGAAAAGCTATTTAAAGGGAGCAGATTTATTTGAAGCGAGTGTGAATCAATATGTGATAGAAGTGCAAAATAATGTCTTTCCAACTCTGCAACATACCTATGGGTGATGAACAGCATGATGATGATACGTGAACGATCCGTAGTGCAAAGCTTAAAGCATAAGCTTGCTCCCGCTCAATCGATGGGTTTTATACCCACGATGGGATGTTTACATGAAGGGCATGCGGAGCTGATTAAGCGATCGGTGCAAGAGAATGATATTACGGTATTGAGTATTTTTGTGAATCCGACGCAATTTAATGATCCAGCCGATTATCAGCATTATCCCCAGACCCTATCTGCTGATATTCGATGGGCTAAGCAGCTTGGAGTGGATTATCTTTGGTTGCCGACGGAAAAAGATTTATACCCTGATGGAAACGTTTTATCCTTTGATCTGCGAGATCAAGCTGCTTTGCGTTTCGAAGGTGCTGCGCGTCCTGGGCATTTGAATGGCGTATTAACGGTTGTCTTAAAGCTATTGCAAGTGGTGCGGCCAACACGTGTCTATTTTGGTGAAAAAGATTACCAGCAATGTCTTGCCGTATCGAGTTTAATTAAAAATTTTTTTATACCGGTTGAAATGGTAGTCTGCTCGACTATACGTGATGCCTCGGGCCTGCCCTATAGTTCACGTCATGCTCGCCTATCCATACAGGGTAAGGCATTAGCAAAAGAAGCTGCTGGCCTGCTTCATCAACTCACGTCACCTGACGTGCGGCTGGTTCGCCAGCAATTAGAAACTCGAGGGATTCTGGTGGATTATTTAGAAGTTGAAAATTGTCGATGTTTTGTAGCTTTTTATATTGAGAATATTCGGCTGATCGATAATTTTATGTTATCTGCAGATGCAGACCTCCAGGTATCGCAAGCAGGGGGCCATGGATGATGATTTGCTTAGATATTGGTAATACGCATATCTACGGTGGTGTCTTTCGGCAAGGGGTATTGGTATTTCGATTTCGATATCCTTCAAAGCAGCCCTGTACTTCAGATGTATTTGGGTTATTTTTAAAAGACGTGCTGCATAAAAACGGATATGCTGCTGAAACCATTCAGTCGATTGTCTTATGCTCGGTTGTGCCCATACTGGATTATTCCATTGTATCAGCTTGTAAAAAATATTTTTCTATTGTTCCATTAGTATTAAAGCCAGGTGTAAAAACGGGTTTATCTTTGCGGATTCATAATCCTGCAGAGTTAGGTGCTGATCGTATTGCTAATGCAGTCGCTGCGATTTCAGCTTTTCCCAAGCGTCATATTATCATCGTGGATTTTGGTACAGCGACGACTCTATGTGCGATCTCCCGAGCACAAGAATATTTAGGGGGGGCAATTTTGCCGGGTATGAAGGTGTCTATGGAAGCACTATCCATGCATGCTGCCAAAATATTAGAAGTGGACTTAATCACACCAGAGGCTGCTTTAGGCAAGACCACCGTGACTCAGGTTCAGTCTGGTCTTTATTATGGTCAGCTAGGCGCGATTGAGAAAATTATTCAACATATTACCCACCAAAGCTTTCCGGATCAAGCACCTGTGTTAGTGGCGACAGGAGGGTATGCGCATTTATTTCAAGAGGAAGGGTTGTTTTCGGTGCATTGCCCTGACTTAGTTCTGCAAGGTTTGCGTATCATCGGTGAAAAAAATAGTGAGCCTTCGGTCACTTAGAGCTCATGGTTGAGGGCTAAGCGCCAAAATGATACTCTAAACCAATCGATATATTTTGAAATTTGGGTGCAACTTTGGTGGCTGATTCAGCCGTATCGGTGACTTGTGCGCCAATAATCGGTGCGCTGCTATTCCCTCTAATGACTGAATAGCCGGCGTATAAGTACTGTACACGGAAGCTAGCGCATCGAGCAAATAAATATTCTAATCCAATGCCGAGCTGTATCCCCGAATCATTATTAATAGAGGTAAAGTCAATGCCTCCGCCATCAATGGTATCCGCGGTAGAGCGATTATTATACGTGATATGGCTTGTCAGATCGAATTTAGTTCTGATATAACCTATCAGCAAATACAATAAAGATCGTTGTGATAGAAAATAACCAGGACGTAGTCGAAAACCGTATTCGATGCCAGATGTAGCTAGAGTCACTTCATTATTATAGACGAAATCAATACCAGCTAAGTCCTCTTGTTCTGCAAATGCTTGACCTACAGAGTGTTGTTTTCTTAGATCCGCAAATACCTCAAAGGCTATATAGCCAACACGTGCAATCCGCACGCTGAGCCCTGTGTTGAGGCTAAAAATTGGGTTAATTTTTTCCTCTAGGTTTTTATTCATAAGGGTTAAAGTTTCGTTAGCAGAAGGCAAATCCACTTTAGTCGATGTAATATGATCAGCGTTGCCCTGTGTTAAGCCCCCCATCATGCCAATGTATAAACCATCCCATGCGTGTGGATCCGTCATGACCCATGAGGGCTCATAACGAGAGCGAGGCTCATGCATATCATACAGGCTATCCCAGTGATAGGTTTTATGCTGAGATGCAGAGGAGTGTGGGTGCATATGTTTTTTAGAGGTTGAGCTATGCTGATAGTAATGGTGTGTATTAGGGTATTGTCCCAAGCTGCTGGTGCTATGAAGCAACACAAATGGTAATATTATAAACCAAACTGTTGATATTTTTTTCATCATTTTGCTATTCTCTACCCAGTATCTCTAATTAGTATACATCATAATTTTAAAATATCTCTTGAATTGATGAACATGACAGTACTCGTTCTATTGGATAGAGGTGAATGTTTATTTGTTAATGAGCAAATTTTTTGCAGTAAGCATAAGCTTCAAGGCCTATATTACGCATAGGGTTTCCAGTAGACCTTCATCTATACGGGTATGCTAACCTACTGAATGCCTTCCAAATCCAAAATAGATAGAGGTTTGCAGCCTGGACTTTGATGATGAATAATAGTTGATTAATGCCATTAATCTGCATTTTATTAAGGAAACATTGTTTCTGATCAATCTGAATAATTTGAAAATATTTTAATGCATGCTCCTATTCCAGTAGGCTATACTTCGTGCGCGGTGCTCTTGAATATAGGTTTCATTCAGCGCCGTAGCATCAGTCTTAAATAAATTAAGAGCTGCTATTTTTTAACTTTATAAACACTATAAAGTTATGTGGAGTAACTATGGGTACGTTTTTTTCAAAACCAAAGCCACCAACGCCTGAGGAAGTGCCTCGGAAAGATGCCCAGATAGAAAAAGCGGATGATGCGTGGGTGGAAGTCAAGGTGGATGAGTTTTTTCCCGGTAGTAGGCGTCATATGCAGGCAAGGATGGAAGATCAAATTAAACAGGAGCGAGAACGTCAGAAGAAATTTTGGGGTGAGGGCAATCGCTCTGTTTTGGAAGGAACACAGCATCAAAGTATATCCAGCACTTCACACAACATTGGCCATATAAGACAGCCGAGCTTTCGAGGTTAGTTGTTGGCAGGGGGTAGGTTTTCCAAAGGAAGCTCCTATATCTTAATTTTATCTTAAGAAAATTATTCTTTTTCCCATTTCCTATATATGACTAGTTTTTGTGTATTTTTTCAGCATTCAGTGTTAGTATTAGCCAATTAAGACGTTTAAATAGGTATATTTGAAAATTAGGCTTTAGGGCCTAATAGAGTAAGGGCTTTGCTCGCGTATTTTCATTCATTAACTTGAGAGGAAAGTGAAAATGCAATCAGTCAATAAAGAAAATTTCATTAATCCATATATACAAAGCTGTGATCAAGCAGTAAAAGACGCTCCCTTCTCTAAACGTTGGAGAAAGAAGTGGAACTTGCTTTCGAATACTCAATACCAAAATTTTAAGCGTCTATCTCGTTTGAATAGCCGATTTATTGATATTAAACTTATAGCAGATGCTTGTACTCCAGGCATGATGAAGGACATGCTCAGGCTTGAGAAGATTCTAAGCGAGGATCTCAAGAGTCTATTTGAAGCATGGATTCAGCCATCCAAGTTGAATGCGGTTGGAATCCCAGAGTTAGGAGAAGCACTATGGAAGCGTGAACGTCAAAAATTTTCTTGGTTAAAGAGAGTTTTTTTCAAGCATGCTGTGAGTAGGGAAAAACAAGCGTTTATCAATACATTTGCAATCCCTGAATCGATTGAAAATTTTATTTCAATCCATGGAGGTTCAGCATCAGAGCATAAGTCGTACCGAAACTCAGAGTGCGAGGGGCCTCTGCTCGATCACTTCGGTTCTTCTCCAGATAATGAAGAAACGATACGCTCTTATTTACATCAAGCAGACACAGCCGATGAGGATGAACTGCATCCTCTCAAGCATGACTATAAGGGTGAGTGCATAAGCTATTCGGAAATATTCCGAATTCTTAAAGAAGCGCAAGAACTAAAGGTAATAGGTGGGGTCGCCAAGGAATCTAACCCATTTATTACTTTTTCAGATATTGATCAATATTTACGTCGTTTAAGCTTTAAGATTGAGCAGTATCATAAACGAGGAGCAGATCTACCTAGTGTTCTTTCAGATATTGATCAATATGTAGGTAATTCTTGTTTAATCGTGTTGCCTCCTGCTCAAGTTCCATCTAAAGAACAGTTGGGTGAGAGTTCTGGTACCTACGATCCCACTTTTTTTAACGAGCGTAACGATCAAAATCAAAATTTGCAATCTGATGTTGACAACGCTCTGTGTGACGATACGACTCCGCTGCTGGGAAGGGGCCGCTGAGCTAGTTGCACAACTTGAGTCGTGTCATCTAACGTGGCATGACTCGGCCTTTTTCTGCAAGTCGATAACCACCGATGAGTATATACCGCTCGCGACTGAAGATGCGAAGTGGGTGATGGCGAGCGGTATACCTTTGTTTTGATGGCTGGCGAAAAATAAATGTTCGCTCAGCCACTTCAAAGAAAAATCGCGGTTGTCCTCTTAAGAATCTCCATCGCGATGAGTCACTTCAAGTCCATGCTTCGCATCTTGAAGTGGCATGGGTATATATTTTATTTTAATATTAACCGTGATGGAATTTTTTAAAAATATTATTTTTTATTTTAATAATTTTAAAAATTTGATTGTTTTGTATTTTTAGAATATGTTAGGATGCTGACTTAGTACATTTCAACATGGATTTTATTCAGAGCTTTTTAATGATAAGCCTGGAATCAGATAAAGATATCGCTCATGTACTTTTATTAATTGAATAAAATATGGAGTGAATATGGAACAGTCAGCAAATTCGTCGCAAACGTCTCAGGTAGAAGAAGCACCAGCAGATCAAGGGCATAATAGACCCAGAAGCCAGTCAGCAGGTGAAGAATCTGAGGCAAACTCCTTACTAGAACGAGAGAGCTTGTCAGATAGTTTTCAAGACAC
>JABABH010000062.1 GCA_014238325.1 Coxiellaceae bacterium
AAAACTTCTCGAGGGTATGATGTATTTTATTTTTTATGTCAGGAATGTCGGAGGGGTGTTTTAAATGCATCAGTAAGTTATCGATAGGTGCAGATGGATGGATTAACTGACTCGTATTTATCGGGATGATAATGCTATTATCCAAATCGAGATAAAATAGCCAACTGGGTGTCCAAGACCGCATCACACCAATGATAGTGCAGGACCAGTCGCCTAAAAATATTTCTTTTTGCAAAGGCGTGCTCCATGCCTTTTTTTTCAAACGCAGAGCAATATTTTGTCCAATCACACAGTAGGGGCTATGGCGATCTAGGCGTGACACAAAGCGACCTGCATCGAGCTTGATGTTTAATAGGGCGGCTAAAGTATGAGTAGCACCGATCACAGAGGTATAAATAGGTTCGCCACGAATTGTAAGAATTTCTGAGAATGAGGTATAGGCTGCTATTGAAGTAATTTTGGGAGATAGGTCTCGTAGTGTTTTGATATCCAAACTTTGGAAATCGGATGCGTTAGCATCACGAAGGTGCTCTTTTTTATTGAGATGTAGGCCAATGGTCTGATTGCCTAATGCAGACACCTGCTTTAAAGTGTCTTGAATAGCTAATTCGCTTCCTGTCATCAGTGTCGTGATGGCAATGGTGCCGATGGACATGCTCAATATAGCTAAACAGGATTGCCATTTAGTTGCTAAGAGATAAGCATAGGCTTCTTGAATACAGGATAAAAAACGCATAGGGTGATCTATTGGTCTAGAGGTGTTAGGGAGCATTCAGTATCAGATCAGGGGGTGGGCGTAGGCTGATGATAGACCAAGATTTTTTCTCCAGGTTGAAGGCCTTTTAATACTGTGACGTTATGGAAGGTCGTGGGACCTGTCACAATGGGCTTGTTCACCAAACGGCCTGTTTTTGCATCGATGGTTGTGACATACTCGTGATTGTTCTTTGGAAATACTGCCGCGATCGGTAATAAAATTTGGCGATCATGATGGATATCCATATGAAAATAAGCGCTCATACCCATGAGAATGGTATGCTGTTCAGATTTTTTCAGATGACGCATTTCAACGTATACATGAAATAGGCTCATGGGGTTTGAAGGATTCGATGGAAGGCTTGCTTGCCTATCAATACGGGTGACGATACCTGTTAAGGTGCTGGAGAATGCTTCTCCCGTGACGGTAACCATCGAGCCTAATTGTATTTTATTGATATCTAATTCACTGACAGTGAGTAGGCTAGATAGTCCGGAAGTATCGCCAATGGATAATAAGGGATCGCCGGCTTTTAAGGATGCGCCTAGACGCAGGGTCGTGTCGTCATCTTTGTTCGTATTCTCTGGAAATAATGCAATACCTGAAGTTGGAGCATAAACTGGAATAGCTGGAATAGGTTGATTTAAGTATCGTTTAATATCATCTAAGTGATTTAAGGATAAGGCTTGAACTTCAGAGAATTGTAAGTGTAGTTTTTTTACGATGTTAGCTAAGCTATGTTCGGCTTGGTAATAATTTAATATCGTGCTCGTATATTCGCGTTGGGTACTTAAATATTCATTTTTTGAGATAAGCCCAGCTTGATAGAGTGCATTATTGGCTTGATTTTTATTTTGAGCAGTTTGTAATGTTTTTTTGTTTTCTAGAAAAGATTGGATGGCTTTATGGTAGTCATCTGATAAAGGGGTCGCGTCAATATAGGCTAGAATTTGTCCTTTTTTGATAGGTTGGCCGTATCGAAATAAAATTTTTATCATGCTTCCCGCCGTAGGACTGAGTACAGGTGTCTCATTGATAGCATGAAGCACGCCTTTATAACGCAGGGGTGTGACAATAGTATGCGGTGTTGCCGATATAATCGTGAAGGGCTTTTGTTGATCTGAAGCCTTCTGTTTCTGGCATGAGATAGGTGATTCCGTGAGCGTGAGCCATAATAAATAGAGTAATTACTTGCTTTTCATATTAAGCCTGTAAGTGAATCGACCAGTTTTCCAATGTTTTGCCTAATATATGATTAAAATCTGTCATGGCATTCAGGAAATTAATTTTTTTGTCAATTAACTCTATTTTTTTCAAGACCAGTGCATCCTGTAGACCATTGAACTCAAACTGGGTAATACGTCCAAACTTGAGTTTTATTTGTCCATTTTTTAAATTTTGTTGATAGAGTTTTACGACCATTTTTGTTGCTTCAATACTCTTTTTTTCTTGATGAAGGTGGTCAATAGCGTTGCTGATGTCATTCGTGAAGCTCTCTTTTTGTTGACGTAATGTTAACATTTCATCATATAAATCAATTCTCGCGGAAAGTATGGCTTGTTTTGTGCCTAGATCTTGAAATGGGATATCTAAGTTGAGTCCAATATAATAAAGTTGTGAACGGGAGCTAACGGGGGCGGCATCTCCATTATTATAAGAAGCCGCGGATGCTTGCATGCTAGGAGGTAACGTTAAGCTTGTGCCTGCTTTTAAATTTAAGGTCCACCAAGTATTACGTTTTGTGGCCTCCAGAGCTCGTTGTTTCAAACGAAGGGAGATGAGGGTTTTTTGATAGTCTATATTGTGCTTTAAAGCTTCTCTCACCGCTGCAGAGGGAGTTGGAATCATGATAGTATGATTTGAAAGATGGGTATTAATTTTGATATGGGCTGATGATTTCAATCCTAATAGCGTCAAAAATTGATAATAATGGGATTGGTCTTCCATCTTTTGGTTAGCAATATTTAATTGTACTGTGGCGAGTTGAGCGCGCTGTTCAATTAAATCACTGGATGAAATAATCCCTGCATGTAATTTTATTTCAGCTTGTTTAATACGAGCCATGCTATGCTTGGAGGCTTGTTCTTGAACGGCGAGTTGATGTTGGTCTTGAATTAATTGCCGATAACTTTTAATGACTTGAATCATGACCTGACTGATAGTATCTTGGAATGCTAGCTGATTCATTTTTTCTTGATCATCGGCATTTTTAAGGGGTAGAGTATTTATAAACCATCCTGCCCCATTGAGTAGAGGTTGTTCAATATCTACCTGGACAGACTGTGTATTTGCAGAGAAACTGTTGTTATATGAAGTCGTTAGGGTTGTTCCTATAGGGGTTTTTAAAACGACATTGGGACTTGCCCAGTAATGTATAGGTTGACCTTGGTTATAATCAACACCCGCAGTCATCCCAAATTTTGGCATAAAGGTATAGTGTACGCGCTCTAAAGAAAATTTATCTAAAACACGTTGTAGTTTGCTACGCTCAATTTGCGGGTTATTGCGCAAAGCTAACAGCATTGCCTCACGGAGGCTGATGGTTTTGGAGGGGGTATGGATTGCTTGTTTAGAGCTCAGTCTTTCCAGGTTTTGATGCAATGATGGTAGGTCAGGTTCGGTGGAGAGCGGAATAAAGCTATTGCCATTCGTACAGGCTGATAAACAAGATAGAAAGCAGATGAGTGCATAGATTTTGACAAAGGTCATGAGTTTATCCCAACCTGGGGAGAGGTACAAAGGCGATGAACACAATCCATAGCTATTATTCGTGGGGTGGAGTATATCCCGCTGGTTTGCTTGATCCTGCCCCAAACAAAAATTTTTCCATTTCGTTTTGTAAAAATTCACGTGTTTTAGGATCTGAGAGCGGTAGTTGATATTCATTGATTAACATCGTTTGATGCGATAACCAAGCTTGCCACGCGGTTTGGGAAATTTCTTCATAAAGGCGTTGGCCGATGGCTCCAGGTAAAGGTGCTTCTGTTAATCCAGAGGCTTTTTTATCCAATTTTCGACAATGTATTATGCGTTCAGTCATCGTAGGTCTCGTATGATGTTATGAGGGCTTATAGAAGTTGGACAGTATCTTAGATACGGGTTTAGGAATACCTCCAGGCAAAATGCAGCCTGGACTGTACCAAATACGGTCGCTGCTGTCCATGACGGTCGATGTTTTTTGATCTATTTTAATGACAACTGGGTGAATATATAAAGAAAAGTGGCTAAAATGGTGGAGAAAGGGGGGATAGGTTTCCTCATGATACTGATTTATATCAAAGAGTTGTCTTAATCTAACAGCGATGTTTTTTTTAGTTTTAGATTCTGGAAAGCTCCATAAGCCAGCCCATATGCCTAAGGGTGGCCGTTTTTCCAAGAATACTTGCTTTTGTGCATTGATGAGTACAAGGATATAAATTTTTTGGGTGATTCGTTTTACTGGTTTCGAGCGTGCGTTTATCTTTTCTGGTAATCCTTGGATATAGGTTTGACAACTGACTTGGACAGGGCAGTACTGGCATTTTGGCGCGCTACGTGTGCAAATCGTTGCCCCGATATCCATCATGGCTTGATTGTATTCTTTAAATTGTTCCTTTGGAGTTAAGTGTTCAGCTAGCTCCCAGAGCTCTTTCAGAGCTTGCTTCGACTCTATTGATACTCCAAAGCATCGAGTTAGAACACGTTTGACGTTGCCATCTAGAATAACACCGTGAGTATGCATAGCAAAAGATAGGATAGCACCAGCAGTAGATCGCCCAATGCCAGGTAGTGCACAGAGGAGTTCAAGAGACTTGGGAAAGCGCCCTGCATGATGTTGTGAGATAATTTGGGCTGTTTGATGTAAGCGGTGTGCTCGCGCATAATAGCCTAAACCGGACCAAAGTCTTAAAACCTCATCTACAGAGGCGGCAGCCAGTTTCTTTAAGCTCGGAAATTGCCGCATAAAGAGCTGATAATAAGGAATAACGGTACGGACTTGTGTCTGTTGAAGCATGATTTCAGAGACCCATACACGATAGGCAGAGGGGCGATGTTGCCAAGGTAAATGATGTCGGCCATATTGATGAAACCAGGGCAAGACTAGGTGTGCTATCTTAATGATCGGTCTTTGATTTTTGGGCAATATATTGTGGATCTGGACGTGAGGCTTCATAAAATCTTAGTTAAGTGTATGATATTTAAAATTTTCATGCTTGAGGTGTATGGGCTGTTAGGAATCGATGGGCTGTAATAAAGCGGGTGATGGGAATTGAACCCACGCATCAAGCTTGGGAAGCTTGCATTCTACCATTGAATTACACCCGCATAAATCGTTAAAATATACCCATCTCACTTCAAGATGCGAAGCATGGACTTGAAGTGACTCATCGCGATGGGGATGCTTAAGGGGACAACCGCGATTGTCTCCTTAAGTGGCTGAGCGAACATTTATTTTTCGCCAGCCATCAAAACCAAGGTATACCCGCTCGCAATAATCCACTTCGCATCTTCATTCGCGAGCGG
>JABABH010000063.1 GCA_014238325.1 Coxiellaceae bacterium
AATCGCGCGACCCTGAAAGATGCTGTGCTGGACTGGCCTCTCTCCTTTGCTATTCGACGGGGTTTTGATCCAGAAAGCATGCTAGGTCGTTTTGTAGAGAAGGTCGTCGGTATCCAGCAGTCCATTCGTGATGCCTGGTTATTTGTGACAAACTATACCGTCTTTAAACAAAGCCGAGCGCATCAGCAGTCGCAACGCACAACCACTTCATGGCGCAACATGGCTAAAAAAGTGGCACTGTTTGTCGATTTAAGAAATAGCCTAGGAGCACAAGCTCGCTCGATGCATCACGATCTTAAATCGACTGAAAAATTTTATCAGCACCGTGATTATCCAAGCTGGTTTGATCAGACCTTACTTAAAAATCGATTAGCTTTTGAGATTAAACAGCAATACCCTGTGTTTAAAAAATCATTGGCATGCAATCGGATTAGCCAAGACACGCTGCATAAGATCGCCCTTAATCATGAACGAGCGCTCCGTATCGAAGCCTATATAGCACACCATAAACAAGGACAGCGTGTTCATGCCTATTGCTTGGCTGCTACCATACAGCCCGATTTGGCAAAACATATTTCGCATATTGTTCATCAAACAAAATGGGCAGGATTATCCCCACCACCACTGATTCGTCGCATCCGCTTAGATGCCATAGCCTATCATCGTCTCAACCCATGCAAAAAGCCTCATGCAAACAATATTCAAACGGTGCAGCAACCTGATTTACCTACGGTTGTCAAAGTAAAAGAAAGCGATGAAGCAAAAAAGCGCTTCCTTCAGGATGGCTCTGAAGGCGAATGGGCACGACTCGCTTCGATACCCTCCACCAGCATAGAAAAAATAATTGACTATAAGGCACGGCTTGATCAAGCTTATAAACCACGGGATAGGGAACTTTATCAAAGCAGTTTTGAACGTGCCGTAGCATGCGTTGTCAAACAAGATAGGTTATTGGCTCAGGTAAAAGCGGTTGCGCCTGAGCTTGCTAAAACATTTGAGCACATGACTTGGCCTGCTAAAGCTATTCAAGTTGATTGGCTATCCGATACCTATGTTCAAGAGTTTAAAGCGCTCGAAAAATCTGATGATAAAGCTCACCAGATGCTCATTAAATTGCATCAACTCCTCAAGCTTCACCAAAACCAGCCTAAAGCCGAGATGATCATCACTCAGCTTGAATCCTTGGGATTGAAAATCATCAGGCATCCAAAAACACAAGATTCATTGCAATCCATGGCGCCTCAACTAGCGGCTACCCTTCATACGCTAGCCTTATCAAAAACCAAACGTCGATATCAAGGACGGGTCTGTTAGTACCTGATTTTCTTTATTTTTTCAGCATATCGCTGTCAAAGGTTGGCAGCGTGTGTCGCATTGAGTATGGGTCTGCTTTCGCTCATAAAGCTGCTGATGGGTGGTCCTGTGGGAGCTGAGAATAATTGGCCGTAAGCAAGCTTTAAATACGCATCCATGCAAACTCAATTTTTTAATAGCGAAATCTGACCTATTCGTTTATAATGACATGAGTTATATTTAACTCCTATTTAGTTAATTGTGCTAAACGATGGCGGCGGTGTTACGCCGCACCATCGTTTACTTATTTTTCAATTCAGTATGGTATAATAGATTTCGGCGTGCATGGATAGGGCCATAGCCATCTCCCCAGCAACCCATATTTTCTTGCTCACAGATGTATACTAGATGCACCAACATCTTTCTAGCGTCGCTGTGCACAGACTACTAAAATTCAAGTTTAGCTTAGTTTTTAACCAACTATATCCTTTATTTTATGAGCAATTCTGCTTAACTTCCTACTCGACACTTCTATTCTCTAGTGGTTCCCTCTGTGCAGGAACCGAGAGCGGGTATGTGTCATGAAATGTGAGACAATAATGAATATGTTGTTCTGGCACAGCTGTTATTCATGACATGTTGTTTTACCATTTTGGAATCGAGACGATAGATATTATATAATGCATAGGAATTTCACATCAAATATAGGTGGAGGCCATGACTGTTGAGTTAGATAAGCTGGAATAGTTAGTTAAAACTGGTGAATCATCTACACTAGAATTCAAGACATCTACTGCACAACTAAAAGCAGCGCTAGAAACACTGTGTGCTTACCTGAATGGTCAAGGTGGTGCAGTGCTTATTGGAGTCAGTAACTCAGGGAAGTTAATTAGCCAAATCGTAACAGATAACACACGCTTAGAAATCGCAAATTTAATTTCTAAATTAGAACCAGCTGCTCAAGTTGATTTTGAATATATTCCTATAAAAAATGGCTATCATATCATTAAGATGTCGGTGATACCTAATCCAGAGTCAATTCCTTATGTTTTTGATGAAAAACCATATTGGCGAGTTTTATCTTCAACAAGACCCATGTCACAACCTCGCTATCAACAATTATTACTGGAAAGAGCGAATAAACTATCTCCCTGGGATTCAGATGTGGCAAAAACTCTAAACATAGATGATTTAGATCACAAAGAAATCATTAATACCATTAGTGAAAGCATTAGAAAAGGGCGACTAGAGGCACGTTATGAAACTGATGACCCTCTAACTGCATTACGGTTATTAAAATTAACAAGTAATGGAAAATTGTTAAATGCAGTAGCAGTATTATTTTCAAGTGATCCAGAATTAAATTACCCGCAATGCCTACTCAG
>JABABH010000064.1 GCA_014238325.1 Coxiellaceae bacterium
AAAAATCGCGGTTTTCCCCTTAAGCATCCCCATCGCGATGAGTCACTTCAAGTGCATGCTTCGCATCTTGAAGTGAGATGGGTATATGAAGCAGTCCTTGATAACTTTCTAATATTTATAGGATATTGCTTTGTATACCATTTACTGAAACAATTTAACAACTGCCCATGTATCGAGAAAAGGAGACACATTTTGATCAACATCGATATCAATATCAACATCGTTTGCGAAATCATCACCCGCGCTCAAGAATGCCATGCCAAAGAAGGCGTCGTGTTTCCAGAAAATACAGAGGATTGGAGCGAAGATGATCTGATGCAAGTACTAGCTGACCATAAAAACGACTTAAGCTGGCTTGAATTAAAAGATGCCATCGACAACTTAGAGCCCGACCAACAAACCCTGCTCGTCGCAATGATGTATTTAGGGCGAGGAGATTATAGCTTGGAAGAGTGGGAAGATTGCTTATCTGAGGCACGCAGACTGGAGGTTGATTCCACCTCTACCTATCTTCTCACGCACCCTTACCTCTCTAGCTTCCTAGAAAATGGACTCGATAGTTTAGGTTACTCATGCCAGGAGTAGTGATGATCCCCATAAACCAATTGTCTACTCCCGCAAACTATTACCCATAACCGATAGAACCTAACCTTGTAAAGAAGGTAAGATTTTAATCAAGACAACCCTGAACAGGTGTTTGGCTTAATCTTGATATTGAGCCAATAATAATTCAATCTCTTTCAAGGAGAGACCTGTCACCCTCGAGACAAACCGTGGATCAGCTTGTTGTTCTAACATATTTCGCGCAATGTGCTGCTGGGCTTGCCTCTCGCCTTCATGACGACCTCTGTTCAGCCCGATCGTCTCACCTTTCCTGACCCCCTTTTGGGGAACCAGCTTGTTCGAGTTTTTCGGCCAGTGACATGATTGCTTCTCCCAGTGAAGCGGATATGCTGCTACTGATTATTTTAGCAACTTCCGCAGGATGTTCAAGATTCGATTGAAAGATATAGCTCAAGCTAGCTGAGACATACTCTTTAGCACCAGCTTGGTCCAACACTCTAAATAAGGAGATGGAGGCCTTCACCCTCTCCACAAAATTGTCTTTGCCAATGTGCTTTTGAAGGAAGGCGACCATACCCAACCAGCTGAAGCCTTGCAGCTTTTCATCCGGAATTGGGGAGAGATCCACTAAGTTAAAGGGTTTCAGGAGGACCTGCTTGGCCAGACCAGCTTCATCGCCAAATAAGTCAAAGAAATCCATGGAATAAGGATACGCTGCCCCTCCCGTATAAAAGACCAGAGGAACGACTACGGGCAGTCTTTTCGATTGTTTCTGCCTTAAATGATATTCCATGATCTGTAACATATAACGCATGAGTCGATAGGGCATCATCTCATCAGGCTTTTTTTGGTGCTCCACCAATACGTACATATAGCCCTTTTTCTGATTGAATTCAACCTCATACAAAATATCCGCCATCGATGCCCCTAAGGATTCGTCGATAAAGCTACTGTCTTGCAATTGCAAGGTTGTTAAATCAACGCTCTGAGCTATCTTTTTCGGCAAGTATGCTTCAAAAAATTCTGTTGCTACACGCACATCAGACATCGCAAAACGGAAATATTTATCATGAGGATTATGAATCTTTTTCATAAAAACAACCGATCAATGTGCTATGTCCTATAATCAACAGCTTCTTCTGGCCTAATTTTGATGGGCGAAGTGAATATTTCAACCATTATTATAATCATTTCCACGGGAGGTTCAATGTCAGGAAAATTATAAAGCTTTCACATCAAAAATCACATAGTGCGTGATATACCGCTCGCGCCTGAAGATGCGAAGTGGGTTATTGCGAGCAGTATACCTTCGTTTTGATGGCTGGCAAAAAATAAATGTTCGCTCAGCCACTTAAGGGGACAATCGCGGTTGTTTCCTTAAGAATCCCCTTCAAGTGCATGCTTCACTTCTTGAAGGGGCATGGGTATACCTTTGATTCTTTCGAGATAAGCAATTCTTGCGACGAAAATATTGCATTAGCATCAAGCGATGGCTTCATGCTAATGGTAGTATACAATTTTATGCAGATTTTAAGAGGAGAGACTGTTCTTTTTCTACTTGAGGATCGTATATAGTGCCATGATTCCGGCCCTGAAACAGATCCGATGGGGGGTGGGGGTGAGCTGATTTTTCGATTTGTGTATTGCTGTTCTTTTGATAGAGGTATTTCTTTAGTAAGTATATTGCTACTACTATTCCTCCTACTGTTGCTATTCCTCCTATGACGGCACCTACTATCATCTTTGTGCTCAGATCACTTTTCGATCTAGCTAGATGAGTCTCAGAGTTTGAGTGATTAACATCAATATTGGAGCTATTGGATAGATGATGTATGCTTCGTGCACTGCGGGAGTTTGTTATATCTTCTAATTGTTCGTACATTTTGTGGCAAAATTGGCTGATCACCTCGTGAGGTGCTGTTTCATTTTCACGCTTAAGAGTACGGTGCGTTTCCTACTCACAATTGTCTAAAAAACCGGTGCTTGAATTAAACTTGAAAAGTTCTTCGAGATCCGATGACGGTTCTATGCTGCGAGGATTACGAGAACGCAGGGGCATGATCTGCGACTCGCACAGACTGCTACAAAAAAATTTTTTTCCAGTTGAAAGCAATGAACCTAAGAACCCACTTAGGTTCTCAACTGTGTTTATTAAAGCCATACATGCTTGTATAGAAACTTTTTTGCTTAGCATAATATTCTCCGTAGTATTGCTCTCTATCATCGTAAATAATGATAGTTTGAGTGGGATGATTTAATATCCGAATACTTGCTATGTTAAGAAATTTGAAGGTTGCTGCAATACAGGGTAGCGTGCGCGTTTGGGCAAGATTGTGCTTTTGCATGGGTGAACCGATTGGTGCGCCCGGTAGGATTTGAACCTACTACCCTCGGCTTAGAAGGCCGATGCTCTATCCGAATGAGCTACGAGCGCATCGCAATATTATAATACAATACTGCTATAGGTAGATAGTCATTTTATTGGCCGATCTGTGAAGGCAGCTTAGAAGCTCGGAGCAGGGCATGAGTATCAAATTATAGCTTGATGCTCATGCGGGTGTGCTCGTTGAGATCAAATATTTTTAACAGGGTGAGTGCTTTTGCCCCTCTTCTCTGTTCTTGAGAAGCAGAGCTTGAGCTTGCAACCCATGCTCACAGCTGAATATTGAGTTCTTGGTCATATCTAATGGTGGTATGTTTGGTTTTTGCTGATTCGGTTTATAAAACTTCTTGTAGAGCTTGTAGCTGACGATACCTGTGCTGCCGATGATGGCTAGACCGAAGATATATGGTATATATCCGCGTATTATACTTTCCCACGAATCATCTTCAGTTAAGTTTTCCGTCGGGGTATTTTCTATGGTCCTCCGTATGACACGATTGCTGCGCCTGACTAGCTCGTACGTAATATTCTGAGCTTGTTGGAGTGCGCTATCGTTTGCACGGTTACCTTCGATCAAGGTTTGCTCAACGGGATTTTGGTTTAGGCGAAGAATATACTGTAAAAGTCTCTCGCACAGGTCTCTTGCCTGAGCTACTATGTTTTGATCCTGGGCGCATGTTCTGAATTTGTTAATGTGTTCTTGATTAGAGCTAGTGTCACCCGGGGGGCTTTCCTCAGCGTTCCGTATGACGCGGTTGCGTGTCTCTTGTCTAATCTTATTATAGATACGGTAGCAGCTGTCTTTGGTAGTGGGTGGAAGATCTGTAGCATTGATGCATGCTTTGAGAAGCTGGATAACCCCTTGACTTGGATCATCAGTACCACTCACAGTTTGATTAGACATATTATATTCCTTATAATTTAATGTAGAAAATGGATAATCGTATGATCAGCTATATCGACTTAGGAGAAAATTTCTTTTACCCTAAGTCCTATTAACGACCCGCATGTTAGCATATCCTGTTATTTATGAAATATATTTTTTATCGGGGTTGCTGTACACATGGCTAAAGCGTGACGATGGCTTATTGGCCGATCTGTGAAGGCAGCTTAGAAGCTCGTAGCCATGCAAATGCATGAGTATCTCCCTTATAAACTAGGCGTGCATGTTGTAGGTGCTGAGGGAGTCGCTTCTACATCATCCAGTAGCGAAGTTGGGCTGGGTGTTGCTTGTGGTGCTTGCTTCCGTCCAGCTGATAGCTTAGAGAGGCAACCTATGACGGCCACGATGAGGATGGCGGTTGCGCAGATTATCAGAAAACTACTGTAGTCTCTAGTACCCCGAGATGAAGGTTCTAAGGGAATTTCAAACTTATTTAAAACTTTCAAGCAGCTGTTGGCTTTCCCTGGATCAGGGAGCCGGGCGCAATTTCTGAGCTTTTTAATAGTTTGATAATCTAGCAAAAAAGTTTGATTAGGCATATGATACTCTTAAATTTAATGTAGAAAATTAATAATCGTAGGATCAGTATCACAACTACCCGTATAGATCTATGCAGCCAGCCGTGGTCGGGGTAGAGGGATTCGAACCCCCGACATCCTGCTCCCAAAGCAGGCGCGCTACCAGGCTGCGCTATACCCCGTGTGACGATACTCTTTGAAAAATGCATCATACTGTGATGCAATATCAGCGTCAATCCTATTGATGCAAAGATTGATTATTTTTTGGTGTAGATGATGGCGCGGGTAGTGCTATGCGGGATGTGTCATCATCGTGATCAAATTGAGGGTGAGATAATGCGTGATGCAGAATTTCAGGCAGACTCAAATTTGGGTTTTTCTTGGACAGATAGACGTGCTTATATCGAGGATGTTTATGAAAATCGACATCAACTGAGCAAAGAGGCGCGGCCTGCGGATTTGCCAACGATACTCGATGAGGTCGTGGCTGCTTTAGATGCAGGAAAGATCCGGGTAGCGGCTTGCGAGGCGGGTGAATGGCGTGTACAAACTTGGATAAAAAAAGCGCTAGAATTATATTTTAAAATCTCTGATTGCCAGGAGCTGCGAGCCGGTTATGCGGCTTTCTATGACAAAATCCCACTAAAATACGCACCCGATCATGATTTCCAAGGCGAAGAGGTTCGCATTGTGCCGACTGCTATCGTGCGTCGGGGGGCTTATTTAGCGCCTCATACGGTGCTGATGCCGAGCTATGTGAATATTGGCGCTTATATTGATTCTGGGACTTTAATTGATACCTGGGCGACCATCGGGTCTTGTGCGCAGATTGGTAAAAATGTGCATGTCTCGGGTGGTGCAGGCATCGGTGGTGTTTTGGAACCACCACAGGCCTTGCCGACCATTATTGAAGATGGATGCTTTATTGGCGCCCGCTCTGAAATTGCAGAAGGCGTGATTGTGGAAGCCCATGCTGTGATTGCGATGGGCGTATTTCTTGGACAAAGCACACCTATTTATGACCGTCAGACAGGTCAGACTCTATATGGTCGCGTACCTGCAGGTGCGGTCGTCATCCCCGGGAGTTTACCATCGGCTGATGGGACTTATAATAAATATGCGGCGATTATTGTGAAAAAGGTGGATGCAAGGACGCGATCGAAGACGGCATTGAATGAGATATTACGGCAAGTATGGGATGCGGGTGGATAGGCTCGATCTTATATGAAAACGCTCGCTTTATTAAAACAGTTGATCGAAAGACCTTCTATGACTCCACAGGATAAAGGCTGTCAAGATATTATTGCTGAACGTTTGCGCGCAATGGAATTTCAAATAGTCCGCTTGCCGTTTGGCGATATCGATAATTTATGGGCCTATCATGGTACGGGGGAGCCTAGCATTATTTTTGTGGGCCATACGGATGTGGTGCCGCCCGGTGATCACGCGGCTTGGCATACCCCTCCTTTTGTGCCAACAGAACAGGATGGCTATTTATATGGGCGGGGTGCTGCGGATATGAAGAGCGGGCTATCGGCTATGGTGGTGGGCGTAGAAGAATTTATAGCTCGTCATCCTGATCATGCGGGCACCATTGGTTTTATGATCACCAGTGATGAAGAAGGGGTAGCAGAGCAGGGTACGAAAAAGATCGTCGACTATTTAACAGCAGAAAATGTGCCTTTGAATTATGCGATCGTGGGAGAGGCGAGCAGTTGTAAGCAGTTAGGGGATGTGATGAAAATAGGACGACGGGGCTCGATGTATGGGCACTTAACGATACTAGGGAAACAAGGGCATATTGCTTATCCAGACCTAGCTGATAATCCCATCCATCATAGTTTTTTAGCCTGTCAGGCTTTAATCCGGGAGCCTTGGGATACGGGCAATGCTTTTTTCCCGCCGACGTCGTTGCAGCTTTATTCTATGCATAGTGATGCGGGTGCCTCTAATATTATTCCCGGGCAGTTGGACCTGAAATTTAATTTTAGATTTTCCCCCATTTATGAAGCGGCAGATTTACAACGACGTTGCGAGGCTATTCTTGACAAATTTCCATTGAATTATACACTTAAATGGAAAATTACTAGCCAGCCTTTTTTGAGTGGTTATGGAAAATTGGCAACGGTTTGTGAGCAAGCGGTGCATCATTTTTGTGGTATAAAAAGCGAGCCTAAGACCGATGGTGGTACTTCAGATGGTCGATTTTTGGCTGAAGTAGGTTGTGAAGTGGTTGAGCTTGGCCCTATCAATGCAACGGCTCATCAGGTGAATGAATGTGTGGCGATAGCTGATCTTCAGCGATTGACCGATATTTACCAACATAGTTTAGAGTTACTCTTATGCCCAAACTAAGAAAACAGGCGACAACCACCAGTCTTTTATACGTAAGTGTAGGCAGTATTATTGGTTCAGGATGGTTGTTTGGAGCGTTATTTGCGGCTAAACAAGCGGGGCCTTTGAGTATTTATTCTTGGATATTGGGTGGCGTGATTATCATGACCATCGCCTTGGTCTATTCAGAATTATCGACCTTATTTCCTAAAAGCGGGGCACTGGTGCATATCAGCCATATTGGACATGGTGTGCTCCTCGGTAGGATTTGGAGTTTCTTGTTATTTCTGGCTTATGTCGCGATCGCCCCGATTGAAGTCATGGCAGTATTAGGCTACGCCAATAATTATTGTCCCTATTTTATGGACCCTGAGTTACATGTATTGACACATATTGGCGTGCTGACGGCCATGGCAGTATTGGCTGTGATGGTGGTTTTTAATTTTTTTTCTATACGATGGGTATTATACATTAATAGCACTATTACTTTTTGGAAAATATTGATTCCATTCATCACACTGATTGTGCTCATGGCCTTCTCTTTTCATCCCACTAACCTACAGGTGAATCCTGAGCATTTTTCAGTCGTGAATATTTTCACTGCGACGGTATCTGCGGGTGTTATTTTTAGCTATTTGGGATTTAGAACAGCGATCGAATTGGCAGGGGAGACCCAAAACCCCAGTCGATCCTTGCCTATTGCGGTCATCGGTTCGGTTCTAATCGGGATGATATTATATGTCGGATTACAGCTGGGCTTTATTCTGGCGCTGCCTCCGAGTGCTTTGCACTCGGGTTGGAGTCACTTGCATTATATCGGGAGTGCGGGACCATTAGCCGCTTTAGTGGTATTGATTGGTGCGACTTGGTGGGCCCCGGTCCTCTATTTAGATGCTTTTGTCTCTCCACTGGGAACGGGTTATATTTATATGGCGTCCACGGCGCGTGTTGTGATGGCAGCGGGAGAAACGAGTAGTGCTCCTAGATGTGTGTCATTATTGAATCGGCATGGTATTCCTTGGGTGGGTTTATTGCTGACCTTTGTGGTGGGCGCCTGTTTTTTCTTCCCTTTCCCATCTTGGCAGAAAATGGTAAATTATGTTTCTTCTATTATGACATTATCGTATAGTATTGGTCCTATTCTGCTGTTGCAGTTGAGGAAATATTTGCCAGATATGCCACGTCCTTTTCGTTTACGTGGGGCGTGGTTGTTGGCGCCATTGGCTTTTTTTGTGTCTAATTCGATTATTTTTTGGAGTGGTTATAAAACGGTCACATTTATATTTTTGCTTTTATTAGCATTCTTTGTGATTTATGTGCTTTGGGCTTATTTTATAAAAAAGGTGGCCACTGAAACTTTTGGTTGGCCATTTATTTGGTGGTTATGCCCGTACTTTCTGGGATTATGGTTATTCTCACGATTCGGGCCAGTCAGTTTAGGTGGGTCCGGAGCGATGTCCTTTGGGTATAGCATGCTGGGGTTATTTTTATTTAGCTTGCTCATTTTAGCTTTTGCGATCAAAAGCGGTGTACCTAAGGATGAGTTAGTGGGGCGCGCCCAATATATGGCCTCCTTGCAGTCTTATGCAGACGGGGTGGTGAAGGAATAGTCTGGTCGGATATGAAGGTTGAGTCACGATCTCAATATTTATTATGCAAATTTAAGGTAGCTTATAACAGATGGTTACGATTACATTTAGCGATGGCAGTCAAAAAGAATGGACTGCACCCATCACGGTGCGAGATGCGATGCGGGCCTGGGACCCGAAGGCAGAGCGATCCGCATTAGCAGCAGAAGTGAATGGTTCTGTTGTCGATTTTTCATATAGGGTGGATGCTGATGCCATAGTACGTCCAATTACTTCAAAAGATCCAGAAGGATTGGACATTATTCGGCATTCGACAGCACATTTGTTAGCGCATGCCGTTAAAATATTATTTCCTAATGCAAAACTGGGTGTTGGTCCCGTCATTGAAAATGGATTCTACTATGATGTGTTATCTGAACCTGCCTTGGTATGGGAGGATATCGATCGCATTCAAGCACAAATGCAGGCATTAGTGCAGGCGAATTTTGTGATTCAGCAAGAAATTTTGACTCGTTCCGCTGCGGTGACTTTGTTTCAACAACGAGGAGAGACTTACAAGCTTGACATTATCAAAGATATTCCGGAAACAGAAGCCGTTACGGTTTATTGGCAAGATGACTTTGTCGACCTTTGTCGAGGGCCGCATATTCCTCGTACGGGGCTGCTTCAGGCTTTTCAGTTAACTAAATTGGCGGGGGCCTACTGGCGTGGTGATCATCGTAATGAGATGTTGCAGCGTATTTATGGCACAGCTTGGCCCGATCGCTCGGCATTAAAGGCTTATTTGAAACAATTGGAAGAGGCTGAAAAGCGAGATCATCGTCTTTTGGGGAAGAAGATGGATTTATTCCATTTTCAGCCAGAGGCACCGGGTTGTGTGTTTTGGCATCCTAATGGTTGGATCATCGTGCAACAGATCAGGCATTATCTGCGCCGATTTACGCGCCAATATGGTTATGAGGAAATCAATACGCCACAATTACTGGATCTATCACTCTGGGAGCAATCAGGTCACTTGGAAAAATTTGATGCGGGGATCTTTACCTCGCGTGCTGAGCATCGTGAATATGCGATTAAACCCATGAGCTGTCCAGCGCATGTGCAAGTGTTTAACCAAGGTATCAAAAGTTATAGAGACCTACCTATTCGTTATGCAGAATTTGGTGCCTGCTATCGCAATGAGCCTTCTGGCACCCTACATGGCTTGATGCGTTTACGTGGCTTTGTACAAGATGATGCCCATATTTTTTGCACCGA
>JABABH010000065.1 GCA_014238325.1 Coxiellaceae bacterium
CTTGAAGTGGGATGGGTATAATAGAGGTGCTGGCACGTCTATTACACCATGCGATATGGGGTTAGTAAATTGATGAAGGAGGCTGTCGTTCACCATCACCACCGTGAGAAATTTATTGCTTGGATCATCTCTTGCGGCATATTTATGGAAAATTTTGATAGCACGATTATCAATACTGCTATTCCACAGATGTCGCATAGTTTGTCAGTGCATCCCCTGACATTGAGGGTCGCGATCACGAGCTACCTGTTTAGCTTGTTGCTTTTTATGCCTATTAGTGGCTTTTTAGCGGATAAATTTGGAACCAAGCGCATTTTTATCAGCGCCATCATTATTTTTAGCATAGGCTCTTTATTATGCGGTCTATCGTCGACCTTAGGCTTATTGATTGGCTCCAGAATGATACAAGGCATAGGGGGGGCGATGATGGTCCCCACAGGCCGCTTAATTATTATTAAAAGTTTTCCTCTCAGCAAAGTCTTACCAGCTATGGCAAATATGGCGACTATCGCACAGCTGGGGCCGGTGTTGGGACCGGTTGCTGGCGGCTTCTTGGTTCATTATTTAACCTGGCATTGGATATTTTTAGTGAATATTCCTATTGGCGTAGTGGGGGTATGGTTAGCTCATCGGTTTATTCCGGATAGTCATGGGGTTGAGACTCCAGCCTTTGATTTTACAGAGTTCTTAATTTTTGGCATGAGTTTAGTGGCTATTAATGTTTTCCTTTCATTCTCAGATACGACTATAATGCCCCAATCCTTCGCAAATGTCAGTCTGCTACTAGGTATCGTAGGTGTCATCGGTTATGTACTATATGCACGAACCAAAACGAACCCGATGATCAGCTGGCGCCCATTTCGCATACGTACGTTTAGTACCGTGGTGATGGGCAGCACCTGGATTCGCATCACAGCGAATAGCTTCCCTTTTATTTTGCCCCTATTGCTGCAGCTGAATTTTGGCTACAATGCTTTTCAATCAGGGTTGTTTGTCTTGCCTTTTGGGCTCGGTTTGATAGGCGCGAAATTTTTTATATGGACACTGCTAGAGGCCATAGGTTATCGCCGCGTGCTTATGATCAATCCATGCGCTATAACGGTGATAACGCTTGCCTTTGCATATTTAACTCCAAATACTCCCTTTGTGCTGATTTTAGGTCTATGCTTCTTGTCGGGTATGAGCTGTTCGGTGCAGTTCAGCGCGATACAAACGTTGACCTTTGCCGATATTCCAGAGCAAGACAAAAGTAAAGCCACGAGCTTAGCCGCTATTATGCAACAGATGGGCATCAACCTGAGCATTTGTGTGACGGCTTTTTTGTTGGCTTTTTTTAATGAAGGTGGGGCAAAGATCATCAACCTATCAGCATTCCATCTTAGCTTTATATGCCTAGCTCTGGTTGCCGTGAGTTCCATTCTCATTTTTTGGCATGTGCCCTCGGAAGCAGGTCAAGGCTACTTCAAATAAGGAAAGTGTGTGACTACGAATATTCAAACTATGGAGGCGCCATCATGCACACATGCGATATAGCAGCATCTAAGGTTTTACAATATTTAGAAATATTGCTTTAATGAACAATGGAATATTGTTGTTATTGACCTGCTGTCTATAATGGTAACGCCTAAGCTTAAGGATTTGTCGTATATGGCGAAAATTTTGAGTTGCCTTAAGTGGGGAGTTCAAGGGTAAGGAGCTTCCGATGATTCATATCTTGTTAATAGATGACCATATTGTTGTGCGAGAGGGTGTAACGGCTTTATTGTCGAGTATGAGCGGCATGCGCGTGGTGGGGCAGGCTGGAACAGCGAAGGAAGCGGTAGATTTAGCTCGAGACAAGCATCCGGATATTGTCTTATTAGATTTTCGTTTACCTGACGGGCATGGGTTAGAAGTGTCTCGTAAACTATTACGCTACTTACCTGATTTAAAAATTATCAGTTTCACCGCCATGGCTAATGATTTATTAATTACCTTGCTGTTAAAAGTGGGAGCCCGCGGGTATGTGCACAAAGAAAACAGTGCCGCTGAATTGGAACGAGCTATACGCAAAGTACATAGTGGGCAATGTTATCTAAGCCCGGACGTTGCGAATCGTTTAGCGCTCAATAAAGCGACACGTTCTAGCCATACCCCTTTTGATGACTTAAGTGTTCGTGAGATGGAGGTGCTCTTGATGTTAGCGGAGGGCTGGAATCCCAAAGAAATTGCTAAAGCATTATTTATCAGCACCAAAACAGTCAACAGCTACCGTTACCGTGCTTTTGAGAAGCTGCAGGTGAAAAACGATATTGGCTTAATTAAATTAGCCATTCAATATGGCGTGATCGAAGTCGATTTATTGCCCATGAGCTTGGGCCGATTTAAAACTGTGGTTCGTGAAGATCCATGTGTGCTAGAGTAGGGCGTGCCATCCATTTTCCATTGCTTTTGATGGGGAAAGTCGGTAAGATGAATGACCATTTAGCAGATAGATGATCATATAATATTATAAATCAAATAGTTAATTACTTAGGTGAGATATGCCCAAGCTTGAGGTTTCCGATAATGCGTCTTTAGAGATGTCTATGCGTCGTTTGAAGAGGATGTGTGAAAAAGAGGGTGTCTTTAGTAACGTGAAGGCCAAGGAAGCTTATGAGAAGCCGTCGAGTAAGCGACAGCGCAAAAAGGCTGCAGCGATTAAAAGGAATAAAAAAAAGCTTCAGAAAGAAAAAGACAGCTTAATGAGTCAGCGCCGTCATATGTGATCAATTTGGGCAGTATCATCATGCTCTACGCTTTAGTGGGTAATCATGGCGTCTGAGCTGCGTCGTCGTATCCCTGACAGTTTTGTTCAAGAGCTATTGAAGCGGACTGATCTCCTGCCGCTTATTCAGTCTCGCGTTGTTTTAAAGCGACGTGGGGCAGACTATTGGGGCTTATGTCCCTTTCACGATGAAAAAAGTCCTTCCTTTAAAGTCAGTCCTAGTAAACAATTTTATTATTGTTTTGGATGTATGGCATATGGGAATGCGATAGGCTTTCTTATGGCCTTTGATGGGGCGAATTTTAGAGAGGCAGTAACAGCCCTAGCTACCCCATTGGGATTGGATTGCCCTGAAGATAAGGCTTATGCTGAGAAACATGCTCCCATTTATGACTTGCTATCCCATGTGACGCATTATTATCGGTCACAACTAAAGCACTCTGCTGCGGCAGTGACTTATTTAAAGTCGCGAGGCATTACAGGTGAGATTGCGCAACGCTTTGCTATTGGCTATGCACCATCTACTTGGGACCATTTGCAGGACAGCAAAAATTTAGTAGATCAACAAGCTCAACTTATCGCCCATGGCTTATTGATTCAGAAAGACCGAGCACCTTTTGTCCGTTTTCGTGATCGTATTATGTTCCCCATACGAGATATCAAAGGTCAAGTCATTGCTTTTGGTGGGCGTATGCTGGGTACAGATATGCCCAAATACTTGAATTCTCCAGAAACATCGCTATTTCACAAGAGTCACCAGCTTTATGGATTATATGAGGCTCAGGGCATGACGCGCCGTCTATCTAAAATTTTGGTAGTGGAAGGGTACTTTGATGTATTGGTATTGCACCAATATCAAATGACTTATGCAGTGGCAACATTAGGAACAGCTGTGACGGCCCAGCACCTGCAGACATTGCTTCGCTGGACAAGTGAAGTCATCTATTGTTTTGACGGAGATAAAGCAGGTTATCGGGCAGCCTGGCGGGCATTGCGGGTGAGCTTGCCTCTCATGCGCGATGATATACGTATTCGGTTTTTGTTCTTACCCATTGGTGAAGATCCAGATAGCTTTATAAGAAAGGTTGGCCGTGAAAATTTTGAGAAAAAAATCGAGGAAGCCCAGTCTTTGAGCGCTGTATTCTTTAAGCGCTTAAGGCTTAATGAGGGTCTAAAGTCTTTGGAAGATAAAGCATCTAGCGGACAATCTGCTTTGAATATGCTTAACACCATGCCTAGAGGCGTATTTCGAGAGCTCCTCATGGTGCAGCTGGCGGGTTATTTAGGTGTATCACGAGACCAACTTTCCCAGTGGCGGCCGAACCGTATGAATGCCTTGCCTGCAGCGAAGCCTTCAGCGCCTGTATCCTCGTTATTGGCTCCCACGGACATGGCTGTGGCAATACTCTTGCAGTATCCTCATTTCCTGAGTAAAATTGAGGTGCCTCCCCATTTTTCAGAGTTCAAGATGCCTGGTGTCGCGTTGTTGACGCGGATCATTGATTTTTTAAGGAACGATCCTGATGTGGGTGTGGGTCGCATGCTGCTTGCTTGGGATCCTCCGGAAGAGCGCTCATTGATTTCAAAACTTGCAGCGTATCCATTGTTGCTTTCTAAAGAAGAAAATTTGCTAGCAGAGCTCCAGGGAGCCTTGTTTCGTTTAAATGAACAAACAACTGAATATCTTATTGAAATTCTGATCAAAAAGGCTAAAATAGATGGGCTTTCAGAGCATGAACAGCAAATCTTGAATCGTTTGCTGATGAAAGCAAGGCATGAATTGCCGATGCCCCGTAATATATAGCGTAATAAAAAATTATATTGAGTCATTTTATTGCTGATTATTGAATAACATATAGCGCCTATCGTAGAGAGCGGCGTGATATTATGCGTGACCTTTGGGGCTTTGTGCTCAGTCTCGCTGGATAGGTTGATGATTATGAAAAAAAAAACACCATTGCCACCTGTAACGGCTAAAACAATAAAAGGTAAAACTGATAAAAAAGGTGCAAACCCTTTAAAGTCTAAAATAAAGCGCCAGGCTACGGTTAAGGCGCCATCTGCGAAAAAAACGGCGCAATCTGCGGCGCTTAAACGTACGACAACAAAAACCCGCTCTAAAACTGCAAAAAAAGTAGTGTCAGCAGGGCGTGCTAAATCAGCCCCAGCAGTGGTGACAGCTAAAACGCATACAGCGGCTCGCGGCGGCCCATCGTCGCTTACGACCTTGTCGGATACAGCAAAAGAAAAGAGGCTGTCAGGCCGTCAGCCCGTGTCAGAAGATAAGCAGTCTCCCAAAACAGTTGCGCCACCGTCACTAAAATCGCGATCCTCCTCAACAGCAGAGCGGACCGTCTCGTCTTCAGGTAGTACAGGAAAAACTCGTGTTGACCCAGAAGCACAACACCTGGGATTCGCAACCTTATTAGAAGAAGCTAAAACTAAAGGTTATTTGATTCATGAGGACTTAGTGAATTTATTGCCTGATGACTATGCCGATTCTGCGCAAGTTGAGACGATTATTTCTCGTTTAGCAGAAATGGGTATTAAAGTATTTGAGGTGCCTCCTGATACGGATGTCTTACGTTTAGAAGAGGATGCTACCTCAGAAGATAATGAAGATGTAGCGGAAGTATTGGCCACAGAAACACGCACAACGGACCCCGTACGGATGTATATGCGTGAGATGGGCAGCGTTGAGCTGTTAACGCGAGAAGGCGAGATTGCGATTTCGAAACGTATTGAAAAGGGAAGACGTCAAGTGTTGAGCGCGCTTGCGCGTTTCCCTATGATTGTTAATAGGTTTCTTGAACGTTGTGAACAGACGCATAGTGAAAATGGTGAAGTGCGTTTCGGTGATTTTATCCTTGGTTTTTATGATGAAGAACCTTCTGAATTAAAACTACCAGATGATAAATCGCTTATGGAGCCTTCTGAAGTCGCAGAGGATTCAGAGAGCGATGGAAGTGCTTTTGCTGAAACAGGCCCTGATCCGGTTAAAACAGCGCGCTACCTTGAAATATTGAAAAAGCTGCTAGCTGAGTATACCCATGCCATGGAAGAACATGGACAAAAACATGTCACGACAATGAAGTGCCAAAAGCAATTAGCTGATCATTTTTCGACCTTTAAATTGTCCATCAAACAATTTGCAGCTTTAATTGGTGAATTGCGCGAATTATTACAAAAAATACGCCAACGCGAGAAAGTTATTTTAAATTATTGCGTGGTGCAAGCCAAAACGCCGCGGAAGAAATTTATTACTTCCTTCCCTAATCATGAAACGGATTTATCTTGGTTGGAAAGTTATGTTCAAGAGAATAAAGAACATAGTGATGCATTACTGAAATATAATAAAGAAATTTATCGTGCTCAACGGAAATTATTAGAATTAGAAAAGTTGACTCATTTGAGTATCCAAGAACTGAAAGAAATTAATCGTCGAGTGTTAATTGGCGAAGCAAAATCTCAGCGTGCGAAAAAAGAAATGATTGAGGCAAATTTGCGTTTAGTCATCTCTATCGCCAAGAAATATACCAATCGTGGGTTGCAGTTTTTAGATCTAATTCAAGAAGGCAATGTAGGACTCATGAAAGCCGTCGATAAGTTTGAATATCGTCGCGGTTATAAGTTTTCTACCTATGCGACGTGGTGGATTCGTCAGGGCATTACACGTTCGATAGCAGATCAAGCCCTTACGATTCGCATCCCCGTTCACATGAATGAAACCATTAATAAATTGAACCGCATCACACGACAAATTTTGCAGGAAACCGGGCAAGAACCAACGCCGGAGATGCTTGCGAAGCACTTAGATATGAGCGAAGATAAAGTACAGAAGGTGCTCAAGATTGCTCGGGAACCGATTTCCATGGAGACACCTATAGGGGAAGATGAAGATTCAAGCCTAGGTGATTTTATTGAAGACGTGAATGCACGCCCACCCATTGATTATGCCACAGCCTCTGGGCTAGTTGATGCGATTAAGTCTATTCTTTCGGAATTGTCTCCACGAGAGGCAAAAGTTTTACGGATGCGTTTTGGTATTGATATGAATACGGACCATACTTTAGAAGAGGTTGGTAAGCAGTTTAATGTCACGAGAGAACGTATTCGGCAGATTGAGGCCAAGGCTCTGCGTAAATTGCGCCACCCGAGTCGAGCTGAGAAATTGTACAGTTTCTTGGACTCCGAAGAATAGTTTCCGTCTTAATTAAGACGGAAATCAGCATGCCGTCCGATAAATGCATGTATTGAGCGTTTATGGGGCTTCGATTTTATGCTGTAATGCTAAGAGTGGTTTGATCGATAATCCTTGAACAATAATAGAGAAGGCAACAACGCCATAAGTCATCGCTAGGATTAAGTCACGATAAGGTGAGGTGGGCACTGACAAAGCCAGGGCGACCGCTAAACCGCCGCGTAACCCACCCCATGTCAGTATCATAATAAAGGATCGTTGTTTCTTGCGGCGCTGGATAAATTTCATCGGTACAGCAACGGTACAAAGTCGGACCAATAATACAAGAGGGATCATGATC
>JABABH010000066.1 GCA_014238325.1 Coxiellaceae bacterium
AAATATTCGCTTGAATCCAGAACAACGCACCTATCTTCGAGAAGCCGTGATGCGTTTGGCAGAAGACGACCCACCCTATAAAAACCTCAATCATTTATCGGTGCAGGATCCCACACTCAGAAGGGCATTACAGACCTTTAATTCAGGACAGTTTCAAGCTTTATTAAATGGCACAGAACCTGCCTTTTCTGGGAAATCGGTAATGGGCTTTGAAATGGGAAGTTTAGTCGCGGCCGCTCAACATGCAACCCCATTCGCTGTCCCAGTGATTCAAGCGATATTCGATGAACTGGAAGGTTTGTTTGTGGATCAAGCACCCACATTGCTCATTTTAGAAGAAGCTTGGCTGTATTTATCGCATCCTTTATTTTTAAATACATTGACCGATTGGTTTAAAACGCTGAGGAAAAAGAATGTGGCGGTCGTGGTGGTCTCGCAGGATCTGAACGATATTGTGGGCTCTCAAGCAGCTTCTGTGATTCAAAGTTCCTGTATGACGCGAATTTATGGTGCTAATCGATCGGCTCAAGAACCTGCTATCGCTCAACAATACCGCGCTTTTGGACTCAAGGATGATCAAATTGCACAGATTCAACAGCTCACACCTCAGCAAGATTATTATTATACCTCTCCTCTGGGTAATCGTATTTTTCAATTGGATTTAGAACCCCTATCACAAGCCTTGCTGTGTATGACACAAAAACACGATATTGAGCAATTTAATCGTCTCTATCGATCAGATCATCCAGGTTGGATATTGGATTGGTTGAAATATAAAAAAATACCTGAGTTCTCAGCATGGAAAGCCTTTATCGAAAAGAGTTATTTATCGGAGGTGGCATGAATCGATTACGACTCACCCTTATGCTATTGATCTTGCCGTTAACTGCCTTCGCCTTTGATCCCTATACCTATCTCAACTATCTGGAAAACGCAAAAATAGCTACCCATTCAGTCACGGCTTTGCAATATCAAATGAGGCAAATTCAGAATCAATTACACATGATTCAGCTTGAAGTCGCTAATGCAAAACGGGTATCGGATTATCGGTGGAATAATATCACCTCATTAGTTCAACAAATCGATCAGCTCACGCAACAGGGGCAGTCCATTTCTTATGCGATGCAGGATGTGGATCAACGATTTCGGCAACAATATCCAGATTATGGGCGTGCATCTGCTGAACCTGCTGATTATGTGTCGGTGAATCAAGGATGGCAGTCGAGCACATTAAATACCTTATATCAGTCCTTGCAATCTCTGCATGCGAATGCAGCACATTTTTCAGACGAACAATTACTGATGAAACATTTAAAGATTCAGGGAGCCAGCACACAGGGACGATTGCAAAGCCTGCAAGTGCTATCGCAAATAGCGGCTGAAAATGTCAATCAATTACAAACCTTAAAGCGCTCTCTCATGGCCCAAGCCAATGGAGAAGAAGCCTATATGGCGTATCAGGTTTCTAAAAATGCCTATGAAGCGCGTGCTTTACAAGCGCTTGATCAGCATATTAAGCAGGATTTTCCAGCGTATCGCGATGAAGAAAAATTCGGATTCATTCCTCATTTTTAACAGAGTGATCTATCTATGAATACTGGCATACTCAATCAGGTCACACAAGAATTTTTAACAGCTTTACAGCACGATGCCACGCTCATCCAGCATGCGGCGATGCAGGTATTTTATTATTTAGTCACCATTCAATTAAGTCTCACCGCGCTTATCCTCGTCTTGATGGGTGAATCACTGACTCAATTGACGGTGAAGCTCGTAAAATTAGCGGCACTCTTAGGTGTTTTTTATGCTTTGATTCAAAGCGGTGGGCAATGGGTGCCGGATTTGCTCAATGGATTTATTCAGTTCGGACAAAAAGGTGGTCTTCATTCTCTGAATCCTGGTTCAATCGTAGACCAAGGGGCCAGTATTTCAGGCGCTATTTTTAAAGGATTCTTCGGTTGGGGATTGCTTCATCATCCGTTTGTCTCTTTAGTCGGCGCGATGGTCTGTATAGCCGTACTCGTGATCTATGGATTAATGGCAGCCGAGTTAGCGATCGCTTTGGTAAAAGCTTATATTTTGGTGGCTATGGGCAGTTTGTTTTTTGCCATGGGAGCTTCTGACTATACACGTCCCATGACTCAGCGTTATTTTCAGAGCGTGATTGGGTTGGGACTCAACCTCATGGCTTTGTATTTATTACTCGGGGTGGGTCAGCAAATTGGATCAGAGTGGGCGGCCATGACGTTGCACGCCAGCCAAGCTCATGAACTGATGCCGATGCTCGTCATTTTAGCCGCAGTGATTGTCTATTACATGATTATCAAAAATGTTCCTGCCTTTATAGCAGGATTAGCGGGAGTCGGTGGTTTCCGTAATGAGGGAGGGACCGCTGTCGGCATGGCCATCCATGCTGGAATCAGTGGCGCAGGTATAGGGCTGCAAGGCAGTCGTACCTTGGGCAGCAGTATGCAAAGTGCCGCACAAGGCATCAAAATGGCGGGTACAAGTTGGCAAAGTTTCCAACAGGGATTTCAGAAAAATGATGCTGGAGCTTGGTCCGGTGTGGTCACCGGGATGAAGCATGTGGCCAGTCATGTTGGCCTAGCGGCGGCGCATACCGTCCGTGATGCGGCAATGCGACGAGATACGCACTTGACTGCTGGGCAAAAACTTAATAACCATTTATCACGTCGCTTGAAACCTCAGGAGGAAAAATAGCTACAAAATAAAATGAAACGAGAATTCATGTTCTCAGGATATTCTTTTCTGGATAGTGCACTGACTTTACCTCTGTTGATTATCTGGAAAATATATGATGAAACCATGTATCCGATTTTTACTAAAGCACCCTTACCTCATTATCTCTCGCCTTTTGCACAGGCGTCCCGATAAACCATCAACCATAAAGCTTCAACAATTTGAAAACAAGATCACCGATAATCCCTATTTACAATCAAAATTGTTGTGGAATGATGTCTATGGTGATATCGAGAGAAAATGGCGCAGCAGTCGCTATTTAAATTTTATTTGCATCGGCATGATCGCCTGCTCCCTGTTGGGTTTTATGTGGATCGCCAGCAAAAACCACATGCAACCTCTCCCATTTGTGATTCATGGGGATGACATTGTCACCGTTTCCTCTGTTTCAGGCAGAGATATCCAGACGATAAAAAGTCGATTCATCCCGTATTTTGCCAAACAATTTATTCGTGCCTGGCGCAGTCGCAGTACCGATGAGCAGGTCAATACACAACAGGCACTCACAACCTACGCATTGACTTCAGATGCAGCCACTTCCGTTATTCATGATTTTTATGAAGCTCATCGAGCGCCTCGAAACATCACAAAAAATGTGGTCATCACAAGTGTATTAGCGATCTCCGCGCATACGCTGGATATCCGATGGCAAGAAGCATCACAGGATGCGCGAACCGGGAAGCTGATTCAAGTCAAACATTATATCGCACAACTGACGCATCAATATGCGGAGCCCGCACACAACGCCACTGTTTTACGGATCAATCCACTAGGATTTTATATCACTCATTTATCTTGGTCAGCCGATCAAGAGACAGGAGACCCTTATGATAACAATAAGTAACCACGCCCATGCATTACTCGGCATCCTCGGCTGCACTGTCATTTTATCAAGCTGTACGCATGCGACATCGGTAGCCTTAGCTCATCGCCCTTTAAATTTTATTCATTCGAATCGAGTGAGGGTAGAACACAAAAAAATGCTCATACCTGAGCCTCAAGTCAACACGACCTTTGGCTTAGGGAATCATCCCAGTGTGGTGAAAGCCTATCAGCAATTTACCAAGACTGGGAAGATGCAAGACATACGATCGGAGGCTTTACGCACGATTGCCTACGATCCCTATCATCATCCCATGATGTCTTGTTCGCCACTACATTTGTGTATTATCCAATTAGAACGCGGAGAACATATGAATGATATTGAATTGGGTGATGCGGCACATTGGTCTTGGGCAAAATCCTTAGTCGGCAGCGTACAAGATGGTTCGTATCAAGTGAGCTTACGTCCTCAATTAAAAG
>JABABH010000067.1 GCA_014238325.1 Coxiellaceae bacterium
AAAAATTGTATTATTATGCGCGTGGTATCGATGATCGCCCTGTAGAAGCGACTCAAATACGTCAATCTGTGAGTGTGGAAAGAACTTTCTTGACAGATCTTAGAGGTGATGAAGTAGAATATGAATTGCCGCATTTGCAAGGTGATTTATCTCAGCGCTTGCATCAGTATCCGACCCAAATCGTTCATAAGCAATTCATTAAACTGAAATTTTCTGATTTTTCTCAAATCACGCGAGAGTGCCGAATCAAAAAAATAGATAGCCGTATTTTTGTAGATTTACTGCATACGGTGCTGATGGAATATACTAAAAAAATACGGTTATTAGGGATAGGCTACCGCTTCTATCATCCTGAACTGGATCCAAGACAGCTAACTTTGTTTGGTTAAATTTTGATTTATATGGGTTGCGTATCGTTGTTTTTGGATAAAGCTATGGTAATCAGCATGAGATAACGCTTACTATTCACGTAGTACTCGAGCCAGCAACTTGTCTTTATCACTGACTTGGGGTACGATAGTGGACAGTTTTTAGTCAGTGTTCTGGATTGATGCTCTGGGTTGGTGCTCTGGGAACACGAGATGCTTCTGAATTGAAATAGGATCTTGCTATGGTTACTCTCGTTGTTGGTTTAATTATTCTTGTATTGCTCCTCGTGTACGGAGTGACCTGTTACAATCGCTTGATCGCGATGATTGAAGCGGCTCGGAATAATACGAAGCAAATCGATATTCAGTTAGATCGTCGTTATAAAGTGTTTGAATCTTTAATTGCTATCGTACGCAAATCGATGGATTATGAAAAATCTACCTTAAAGGAGGTAGTGGCATTGCGTAATCAAGCAACACAGGCCAAGCAAGCTGGTGACACGCCGGGGCAGATGCAGGCTGAAAATAAGATTTCGGAGATCGTGGGTGGTTTAAACGTCGTATTTGAGCAATACCCGGATTTAAAAGCTAACCAGAATGCTCTACAGTTACAAGAAGAAGTCGTCAGTACGGAAAATAAATTATCCTACGCCAAGCAAGCTTTTAATGCTGCGGTTGAGCGTTATAATGCTTATAAACGTACTATTCCAGTGCTATGGATCGTAGCAACTTGTCCTAAAAATTTAGATGTAGATTTTGCCTATTGGCAATTATCTCAGGACCAGTTGCGTTCTCACGAAGATTATACCGTGAAATTATAGAATTTGTTGGTGTGCTGCTATGCATGACCATTTGAAAGGTTTCTCATCGAGTACGGTAGATTGGCGTGCGGCTTTAGCGCGTAATCGTCGGAGAACCTTTTGGGTTATTATGACCTTCATATTGATCTATGCCTTTGTTGGTCTTTTGATTGATGTGTATTTTTATGCCGGACATTATCCAGCTTTATCCTTGTCTGATATTGCCTATTATTTAATAACGCTTCGTTTACGTCCTTTCTTTACGCTGATCACGCTTCTTGTGGCCTTGGTATCGGTATGGGTTACTTTTCGTTTTTATAATCGACTGATGTTGCTGGGGACAGCCTATCGAGAGGTTGTAGCTACTACGTCGAATGGGCAGGAGAAGCAATTATATCATATTGTTGAGGAGATGACTTTAGCAGCTGGTCTGAACGCTATGCCAAAAGTATATGTGATCGATGCGGATTATATGAATGCGTTTGCGAGTGGATACAGTGAACGATCCGCGATGATTGCGGTGACCCAAGGTTTACTCAATAAATTAAATCGTGAAGAATTAACGGCCGTCATGGCTCACGAACTGAGTCATATTCGTCATATGGACATTAAACTCACTTTAATGGCATCTGTGTTGAGTAATTTAACGCTCATGTTGTTGGATGTGCTATTTTTTAGTGCATTATTTGGGAATAGAGGTGGTCGTGAAGATAGACAGCGATCCAATATATTATTTTTTATTATTCTAGCGCTACGTTACCTATTACCTTGGGTGACCTTGCTGTTAACGTTTTATTTATCTCGCACGCGCGAATATATGGCGGACTCAGGTTGTATTGAATTAATGCGTACTAATACGCCACTCGCCAGTGCTTTGCTAAAAATTGAGGCTGATTATCAGCAGCATGCAGAGACTTATTCAGAAGCCTATGCGCGTACGCCACATGAGTCAACCCGTCGTTCTGCTTATATTTTTGACCCTACTCAATTAGGCATCCAATCTGGTGGGGGGATGTTTGCGCTTTTTTCTACCCATCCTACCTTAAAAAAGCGGCTTAAGGCCATTGGATATCGGTCCCATGAGGACTAACAACCGCGCTTTGCAGTGATGATCCTGGATCGCCATCTTCGTATCCTAAAGCTTTAGGATTTGCCATACCTTCAGAAAATCTGAAATAAAAATTGCTTTGTAATGAGCAATAAATGTGCTAAATTGCGTCTTTGTTTAAATTTTGTCCAAAAGTATGCCTATTTTGAGAACGAGATAGGACGCTACTGTACCTTAATGAAGACCATGAAAAGATTTTCCTTAACAAGAAGAATAAATGAGCCGTATGATCCTCCTTTTGTCTTATCAATGTGGATCAAACAGTATCTTAATAGACGTCGCCACTTCCGGCTCACCTTGGATGCCGTGTCGACTGGGAATCGATTAACCATTCAAATTTTGATCGGAAATGGGATAGATATCAATATTCAGAATAAGCGAAAAGAGACAGTCCTACATTACGTCATAAGCAAGAGTGATGTAGAACCCGATGATGTACGATGGCTGTTAACATGCGGTGCTGATTCCAATGCTCCAGATACATGCGGCCTTACCCCTTTCATGTATGCCGCAGTCAGCCATAAGCTTGAGATGATACAGTTGCTTGTGCAGGATGATAACGTTACGGTTGATGCCCAAGATAAATGCGGTCGTACTGCTTTGAGTTATGCAGCAGAAGCCCAGAATATTCCTGTCGTAGAGTGGCTTTTGCAAAATACTGCGGACCCTTGTCTTCGAGATACACAAGGGGATACACCATGGGATTATGTATACTTTCATCGTCGTTCCTTGTTAACGACTTATATCGACAATCGCTGTCGGGATGACTTCAAAGGTAGGGATCCGGATATATCTCTCTTGCGTAGAGCATTGGGAAACAATCTTAATCTCATAATCATCATGATCAGCTTTTTCAAGAATTCCTCAAAAATACAAATAAATCAAATAGTTGCATATGGATTTATGGCTGAGTTGATGGATAGGCATCGTCATGGTGCCTCTATTCAAAAGAAGCAGCCTGAAGCCTATACCGAAGAAGACTTAGGGCTCACTAGCATCAAGCAAGCTATAGAAGCCTACGAGCATGACCTGCTGCCAAGGTCTATGAATCATATTATGAGGCAAGGAAATTATTACACTATGTGGCAGCGAGATAGAAAACTATATGAACGGGAGGAATTCATTAATCAAATACTTATGAGGCATTCCTGAAAGCAACCGCTCAGGTATTCATAATTTTGAGTGTGAATAGTATAAAGCATGACGATTGGGAATTTGTCTTTCGGCGCTATCTTCGATAGAATGCCATTTTTTGGCTCCTTGTCCTAGAGTCTTGTATGAGCGCATGACGGTGCTTCTATTTGATGAGAAGTGGTTCTAGTACTGTTTAAACCGAGAGGAGATGATATGTTAAGACATTATGAAATTGTATTTTTAGTTCACCCCGATCAAAGTGCAGAAGTGCCTGCGATGGTTGAGCGTTATCAATCGACTGTTAAAAATTCAGGGGGAGTTATTCATCGTTATGAAGATTGGGGAAGGCGAAAAACCGCTTCGCCAATTAAAAAAACAGGCTTGCGTAAAGCTCATTATTTATTGATGAACGTGGAAGCATCCCCGGACATCATTGCGGAGCTGAAGAATACTTTTGCTTATAATGATGTTATTTTGCGCAGTTTATTTTTGAGGAAAAAATCTGCCATCACCGAACCATCCAATATGATGAAAGCTATAGAGCAGGCTAAACAACAGAATCGTGATTCGGTTTCTGTCCAATCTCATCAAGAATAATGTATGAATCAATAAAGAGGGCTCATTGATGTACTCACGACGTAAGAAATTTTCTCCTTTTAAAGCAGGAGAAACGAAAGATATTGATTATAAAGATCCAATTTTGTCAAAATATGTGATGGAAGGGACGGGTAGAATTTTGCCTAGACGTATTACAGGCACCACTGCAAAATTTCAACGGCAAGTTGCACGAGCGGTTAAATTAGCACAACACTTATTTATACTCCCCTCTTCTGATAAAGATGTGACTCGATCAGACACATGAAGTCTTTTGGTCGATATTTATTGGTAGAGGAATGGCGTGCGTCGTTAGCAGCCTTTCTTTTTGCCTTGTTGGGTATGTTTATCCCCGTTTCGTTTATTGCGGCTGTTATTGTTGCATTGGTGACCTTGCAAAAACAATATCGCAGCGGAGCGATGGTATTGGCTTTTTCCATTCTGCCTGCTTTGGCCATGACCATTGCAGTCTTTTTGAGCAAATCAGCTGAACCGATGGATATCGCTTATCAGTATGCTATTCCACATCTGTCTTTTTTGATGCAATGTGCGTTGTTATTTTTATTAGCCTGTCTACTACGCCGTACGATGGCATGGCATATTGTGTTAGAAAGTGCAGCTCTTCTTGGTATGGTCGTGGTGATTTTGATTCATATCTTTATCCCAAATGTGGCACATATTTGGGAACATTTCTTATCAAAATATATTGCAATGAATCAGGATGCTTTCACAAGTTTTCATTTGATGCCAGAACGTATCGCCCAAATATTGCCGAGTTTTAGCAAGGTCGTGACAGGTCGTATCGTTTTTCTTACGTTTCTAGGAACGCTATTACTATTGTTGTTGGCTCGTGCTTGGCAAGCTTCTATTTTTTCACCGGGTCGATTACAGCAGGAATTTTCAGAAATCCGTATTGTCTGGCCTTTTGCTATCGTATATATCGTCGTCACCGCTTTCATGCTGAGTCGGGTATCTATCAATTTTTATGCTTGGGATTGGGTATTAGACCTTTATCCAATTTTGCTGTTACCCTTAATGTTTTCGGGTTTGAGTCTTGTTCATGCATTCATCATGAAGCATAGAAAATGGTGGTGGTTATTAATGATTGTGTATGCGTCCTTATTATTCGAAATGATCATTGCCATGAGCCTGTTGTCACTATTAGGATGTCTGGATAGTTTTTTCAACTTTCGGAAGCGATCAGGGCATTTTCGACCATTAACATAAATTAGTAGAGTAGAGGCGATTACGATGAAATCAAAAGTAGAAGTCATATTTAGAGAACATAGCGCCAATTTTAATGTGGGTGATCGAGCTTGGGTCAAACCAGGTTATCTTCGTAATTATTTAGCGCCTAAAGGAAAGGCTATATTAGTGACTCCTGCAGCTGTTCTTGAGTTTGAAAAAATCCGTGCTGCTTTAGAAGAAAAGGCAGCTGTTTTAATTCGTGAAGCTCGAATGCGAGCAGAGCAATTATCAGGTGTATCCATACAGTTGTCGGCGAGAGTGCGTGGTGAAGGTAAACTCTTTGGTTCGATTGGAGTCCGAGAAATAGCGAATGCTTTGACTCAGCGTGGTATTCTTTTTGAAAAGCGAGAGATTAACTTACCTCATCCCCTTCGTGAATTAGGGGAATATGATGTGTCGCTTCATATTTCTAAAGATATCATTGCAACGATTAAGGTTGTTATTGTGTCTGAAAATGATTAATTTATGCCTCTGGATAATAGCATGGGGCAGGTAACTTCCCTTTTTTATATGAGCGTGTCAACGGATTGACCTATCATGTCTGTTCCTTCAAACAAAGCATTATCACCTATCACTCCACCTCACTCTAATGAGGCAGAACAGTCTGTGCTCGGTGGGCTTATGCTTGACCATCGTGCCTGGGATAAAATTTCCGACCGCCTGAGTGCAGAGGATTTTTATCGTTCGGATCATCGATTGATCTTTTCCAGCATGTTACAGCTCATCAATCAGCACAAACCAGTGGATGTGTTGACGGTGGTTGATGCCTTGAAAATACGTGACCAGTTAAAGGTCATAGGTGGTGAGGCTTATTTATATGAGTTATTAAAAAATACCCCTACTGCGTTAAATATTACGGCTTATGCAGAGATTGTCACTGAGCGTGCAAAATTGCGACAATTGGCTGAAGTAGGTCGACATATGGTAGATTCTGCTTTAAATTCTGAGGGACGTGATACTAAGGAGTTGCTGGATGAAGTCGAGCGAGATGTTTTTGCCATTTCTGAAAAAAATACGCGAGGTGAAGGTCCCGTCAATATTGCTTCTCTATTAGCGCAAGCGACAGATCGTATCGATCATTTATATCATTCGAAGGAAACCCTAACCGGATTATCCAGTGGTTTTGTGGATTTTGATCGTCTCACCGCCGGCTTTCAAGCAGGCGACTTAGTGGTGGTTGCTGGCCGACCTTCTATGGGAAAGACTATCTTTGCGATGAATGTTGCCGAAGAGGTTGCGATAAAAGCCAAAGTTCCTGTGCTGGTTTTTAGTATGGAAATGCCAGCCGATTCTTTAGTGATGCGTATGCTCTCTTCTTTGGGGAGTATTGATCAACATAAATTACGTACGGGTCAACTCAAAGATGAAGATTGGCCTCGTATTACGTCTGCTATAGAAGTCCTATCCGAAACACAACTCTATATTGATGATACACCTGCTTTAACGCCCGGGGAATTGCGATCGCGTGCACGTCGCCTAGCGCGAGAATGCGGTGGTCAGCTGGGATTGATCGCCATTGATTATGTACAATTGATGGGTGTGTCGGGCTTTAAAGAAAATCGTACGACAGAAATTTCTGAAATCTCTCGAGCGCTTAAAGCTTTGGCAAAAGAATTGAAAATTCCTATTATTATGCTGTCTCAATTAAATCGTAGTTTAGAAACGCGCAGTGATAAGCGACCCATGATGTCAGATTTGAGAGAATCGGGAGCCATTGAACAGGATGCGGATGTCATTGCTTTTATTTATCGTGATGAGGTGTATCATCCAGACTCGCCTGATCAAGGGAAAGCGGAGATTATTATTGCCAAACATCGTAATGGTCCCATTGGTAAAGTGATGCTGACTTTTCGTGGACAATATACGAGATTTGATAATTTTTCCAATCACACTGTCGAGGGCCCCGCACCCTTTTTGGTAGCATAACGGTATGACTCGTGAAGTGATTGCACGCATTAATCTGTCAGCGTTATCGTATAATTTAGACTACGTGCGACGTTGGGTATCGCGTCCCTCACTGCCTTTATCTCAAGGGCAGCAAACTCAATCGCCTGCGATCATGGCGATGATTAAAAGTGATGGCTATGGACACGGACTATTGCGCATGGCGAGTGCGTTATCCGGCGCTGATGCTTTTGGTGTGGCTTCACTAGAAGAAGCTTTGTTATTGCGCGGAGCAGGATTTAAGCATCCTATTACAGTGATGATCGGGTTCCAAGATGTTCAAGAATGCGCTGAGTTTTCCCGATGGAATTTAGATGCTGTCGTACATCAATGGCGGCAAATACATATTTTAGAACAGTATCACGAGTCAAGTATGCCGTTATCGATTTGGTTGAAGATAGATACGGGTATGCGGCGTTTAGGTTTTGTAGACACCTCAATATTACCTTTATATCAACGTTTAGGGCGTTGTTCCTCTATCCAACCTCCTGTGCGTATCATGACCCATTTTGCAGATGCGGATAATACGAATCCTACCTTTACAAGACAGCAATTGGTGAATTTTATGGCTCGTATTGCAGGTTGCTCAGGTCCCAAAAGTGTGGCGAATTCTGCGGGTATACTGGCCTATCCGGATGCTTGGTTTGATTGGGTGCGGCCAGGCATTATGTTATATGGTGTTTCTCCCTTGATGGAGCGATCGCCTTTAAAACCTGTGATGCGATTATCGGCTCGACTACTTGCGATCAAGCATTGTAAGCAAGGAGATGTCGTGGGCTATGGGGGGCAATGGTGTTGTCCTGAAGATATGACGATTGGTGTCGTCTCCATTGGGTACGGCGATGGCTATCCGCGTCAGGCAATCCATGGTACACCAACGGCTATCCGTGGTGTGATCTGTCCTATAGTCGGACGGGTAGCGATGGATATGTTAAGCGTAGATCTCCGTCCACAACCTCTTGCTGTTGAAGGCGACGAAGTGGTGTTGTGGGGGGATGAACAGGTATCTATAGAAGAGGTGGCTATGGCATCCAGCACGATTCCATATGAGTTATTATGCCGGCTCTCAAGACGGGTAAAATTTTTGGAAGTATAAGGGCGCCACCATGCAAGCTGTGCGCGCTGATAGGGTCCGTACATCGAGGAGATAGCTGAATGAGTGATAGGTTGCCTACCGATATGACAAAAGACGTCCGACGTACCCGCTGGAAGTGTCGACGTGGCATGTTGGAGTTAGATATTTTATTAACCCAATTTTATGATCGATATTTTTTTGATTTGGCGAAGCAAGATCAGCAGTTGTTCGCAGCACTATTGGATCAGACCGATGCTTGGCTATATGATCGATTAATTTATGAAATAGAAGATCTTAATAGTCCTTATCATGCTTTACTGTTAAAAATAAAGCTGATGGTTGCAAACCCATGAACCCATCTCAACAGACTGTATATGATAGTTTTTGGTTGCGCTTGCCTCGAGAAATCTTAGCTGGAATCACAACCTTTTTCACGATGTCTTATATTATTTTCGTGAATCCAGCGGTATTGAGTGCTGCTGGGATGGATTACCAAGCTGTTTTTTTAGCAACCTGTTTAGTTGCTGCTCTTGGGAGTATATTAATGGGTGGGCTGGCAAATTATCCTCTTGGTGTTGCCCCAGGTATGGCCTTAAATATTTATTTTACCTACGTTGTAGTGGATCGTTTGGGTTTAAGCTGGCAGGATGCTTTGGGTGCCGTATTGATTTCTGGATGCTTATTTTTGATGATAGTCGGGACGAGGATACGACAGTATATTATTCAGGCTGTACCAAAAAGCTTAAATACTGGTATTACAGTCGGATTAGGTTTTTTTATTATGACCATTGCTTTTCGGAATCTCGATATTGATATCATGCATTTTGCAATATTACACCCATTGCATTCTATGGGATTGCAATTAGGTTTTGTATGTGCAGGAGGCTTAGTCATTCTCATTTGTATGTATTATAACATACCGGGTGCTGTATTATGGGGTATATTGGTGCCTACGGTGCTAGGGGGGGTTGCGGGATGGGTGCACTACCACGGCATGCTCGCATGGCCGGGTAGTTTACGTCCCACTTTGTTTCATTATCATTTTAGATCTTTAATGACCGTGACGGGTGTAGCAGTTATTTTTTCTTTTCTATTTATTGCTCTCTTTGATTGTTTAGGCACGTTGATGGGGGCCTTACATGAAGCTCAGTTGCTGAAGCATCCGCACACGAATCAACGTATTCGTCGTGCCTTATTATCAAATGGATTGGCGATTTTAGTGGGATCGACCATCGGGACGTCGAGTGTTTCCTCATTTCTAGAAAGTGTCACGGGCATACGTATGGGTGGCCGTTCAGGTATGACTGCGATTGTGATCGGCATCTTATTCCTTTTCGCCATATTCTTTGCTCCATTGGCCCGATCGATTCCAAATTTTGCAACGGCACCAGCATTATTCTTTGTGGGGTGTTTAATGATTGCAGGTATCTTAGAGCTACGTAGCTATGATTACACCGAAATCTTTCCTACTGTATGTACGATGGTTGTGATTCCTACTTCGGGCTCGATCGCGAATGGTATAGGTGCAGGTATTTTGATGTATACGGCACTCAAGATGGTATCGGGGCAATGGCAGAAAATTGATCGCCATCTCCTAGCTCTCTCATTATTATTCGTGCTTTATTTTTCTGTATTAATCTGGATGCATGATAGTGCTCACTATAGGTAGGGCTATACCACTTCGCTTATCAAACTATCGAAGGATTAAAATAGGTTATTCTGCCAGAGCTTTTGCTGCTTCATAAATTGTATAATATCGCTGAACAGCGTGACGTCGTCGTGGTGCAGTTTTTTTGGGTCTAAAGGCATGTTCTACTGGTACCCAAACCGATTGTTGTTCTCGCACTTTGAAATTATGCAGATAATAGGCGGCTAATTGCTTGTCCACAATCATCAATGCATTTTCAGCATTCCGATTTTGGGCATGATGGGTAAAATTAAAGGATCCAGTGATCACGCAAGTTTCATCAATGATCATAACCTTATTATGAGCGATGGCAGGCTTTTGGTCGATTAAATAGGGAATATGATAGGCAGCTAATGTCTTAATCATCGAGTATTTTCCATGAAGATTAGATTTATCCAATAGAATATTAATCTGAATGCCACGTGTTTTAGTTCGAATTAAGGCATGCATAATCGGTTGTGCCGTAAAGGAATAAGCTTGCACATATATACTATGTTGTGCACGATCAATAGCTTCAACAATCATTTGAGTGCAATTGTTTCCAGGAGTAAAGCAAACGCTGTATCGGCTATATGGGGTAAAGTGGTTGCTCGCGGGCGGCAGATCGACTGTGCTCGCCTCGACTGCAGCGAGCGTAAAAAAATAACTGATAAAAGCTAGTAAATAACGATGCAATAGATGCAAATTATGGCGTTCGTATAGCATGATAATCAGCACAATTTTATATCTAAATGTTTTATAAAGTCAAAGATACTAGCAATATTTTCATCCAAAATAAAGGGAAAATTTGGATTTTAAGTGTATTTATAGTCTTGGGGTACATCACTCGCCGTAGCCCACTTCGCAGCTTCATTCGCGAGCGGTATAGGCAAAAATTGCTTTTATAGTCAAGTATCCTGAATGACTTAATCGCAGCCAGCATGCTATCTCGCACAAACTCATTTGATAAGCTTGGTTTAATATTCGCTAAAGTTTATTTTAATTTTGAGCAGGTAAGGTGTCATTTTTCCGTGCATGTCTAAAATATTAATTTAATTCTGACATCAAGTATAACATCAATAACAATAATCAATGGTAGTCATATGAATGAGAACAGACCTGAAAATAATTATAGTATCAAACCTCCAGTGAATCGCGTTTCCCCTATGCCTGCCAAGAGATCTCAAGAGACAATAAAAGAAATAAACACGGCAATGGATGCGACACAACCCGTATTATTTCGTTTGCTCCACGCTTTGAAAGCCATCATGAAAAATAATACGAATATTTTTCTTCTGAATGCTTCCACTTCACTGAATCATGTATACCATGCGCTCAAAGCATCCAAGGAACCTCTTCCGGAAAAAACCGAGTATATGGTCTTGATACCTCTTATTTGCGATTCTATAAATGCCCCTGAAAGTTTGATAGTAGTGAGCTATATTCCCAGTAAAAAACCCAGGCAAGCTCGGATACAGAGTGTGATCATTGCACCGAAAAATCTGATGCCAAACCATGATCTATCTAAGATAGAAGAGGCATTTCAGTTATTGCTTCCATTGAAACGCATAGATTTTCAAAATCATCGACTACCTTTAAAAAATAAAATTCCTGTGCGAGTACAACTATTTTGTTATGCAGAATATTTACTGGAAAATAGAGAGATGCTGATGACTCGATGGCCTTCTAATACCTTCAAGCGCTTATGTATGTTTGATCCTTGGCAAATCTTAAAAGATGAGTGTCGCGATAACGCGGACGATAAACTCAATAAAGTGGATCTGGCACAAACGCAAGCAAGATATGACAAGATGGGGGCAGACCTTACAGTCTATATCGCTTCTCAGCAAGAAAATAGACAAGCTCAAGCGTATGCTTTATTTCATAAAGATGCTGATCAATTCAGGCAGGATCGCCCTATGGGTGTTAGCCATAGAAAAATATTGATGAAAATAGAGGAAGATGGACAATATGCCGCAACACATGGTGATGAAAGCGGCCAAATACGACGTATCGGCATATCGGAAGCAAGCAACCAAGATTGCCTAAATAGCATTGCTGAGATTTACGAAACAAAATTTAAGGAGGCTGATACACTCATGGTAGAAGAGGCACAATCGAAAGAGAGAGCTCAGGCAGCAGCAGTGTCAGTTCATTCGACTGAAAAACCTCCTTGTTCTGCCCCGGCTATGGCCTTTTTTTTGATGGCTAAGGGCCAAAAAAGCTCGAGGAAAATAGACAGCAAAAAGCAGGCTACTTCAGAAAGCGAACGCGAACAATATATGGAAAGGCAGCAAGCCCTTCATTCCCTTAGGCAGGCGTAGAAGATGACTAAAGTCGTCCTTGACTCACGATATTTATAAAGGCACATTGCCTAGATTTATCTTTCAATGGTTGAATCCATTTGGGGTGTGGCTCGTGGTGCATCTAGAGGGTAGTGTAGACGAACATCTTTTGCCCGTTTCAAGATCTGAGGCGCAAGGGCTATAGCTAGGTTTATGCTGGCAATAACAACCTATTCCTAGCAAGATTATTAGACCTAGTGCTAGGATGCAAAGGAATAAAACGAGAGGAGGAATAAACGTAGATGGTTGCTGGATAGCTTGTTCTGGGGATTCGGCCTCCGTCGGTCTTGTGGCTTGCGTGACTGCCTGTACTATTTGAGTGCTTAGTTTTCCAGCTAATCGTATCCCTGTAGCGACTGTATCCGTGCTATTAGTGCAGCAGTTTTCGGCGAGAGTTCTAGCAGGGCCAAAAGGGAATCGCATATAATACTTTTCTTCCACGCGCTGACAAGATAGCGTTTTATTTTCAAGCGGCTCGAGAGACAATATTTGCTTACAAAGTGCTTTTAAATTCTGTTGATCTTCCCTGCATATACGAAAAAAATTATGACAATACTCTTTCATAAAAAGCTTTCCTCAAAAACGATGATCAATGAAATTCGATATTGAAAATACAGAATGTATAATAGGATGGGACGTATACTATAAAATATTTTATTTAAGAATAAAAGATTAATTCGGATTATAACATTAAAATTAAGAAAATAGAATATCTCAAAAATCTCAGGCATCCTCTCATTTTAAAAATGCAACCTTGTTTCAATAAAGAGAGCTTCCTCTTTTTCGACGTGTTTGATTTGAAAAATGTATACTGCTTGCGAATGAAGATGGGAAGTGGGCTACGGTGGGCGGTATATTTTTGTTTGGCTGGCGAAAAGTCTATGTTCGCTCAGCCACTTCAAAGAAAAATCGCGGTTTTTCCTTTAAACATTCCCATCGCGATGAGTCACTTCAAGTGCATGCTTCGCAGCTTGAAGTGGGATGCTCTACTCCCCCAAAATATTGGTTCAATGCTCACTAAAATGAGGGATACCCGAGCAATCAATCTATAGTCTTGTGATATTAAAATAACCTGCGCTTACCTTTGATCAGATATTTCAAATTCAAATGGAACGTTTAAATATGTTGTTTGATTATAAAATGAAGTCGTTTAAATTCGCAGTAAGTTTGTATAAAGCTAAAAACACTGCAGCAGTTTTTCAAAACATAGAAAACTCTCATAATCATTGGAAAAAATATACAGAAAGGTTATCAACCTTTATTATGCCTGGCGATCATGAGACAATGTTCCAGTCGCCCAATATTGAAACTATGATTGAACAGATGCTTGAGAATATGAGTTAATAGAACCCTATGCTATATCTATTTGCTACGTAAAGCAGAATAGAATTTTACTTTTTTCTAATTTTTGAGACAATTATGCTTAAACACTTAGACTGTCTTGAAAATTAAGAATAGTAAATCGACAGTTCATTTTGGTTATTTTATAAGTGGGTGACCATGCTCGCGGTTGTTGATAGATGCTATGAATCCCTTTAATAACAAAAATTTAAAATTGAAAGGATACGATTGATATGCAAAAGAGCTTATTACAATTATATACCAGCAATCCAGCTAACCCTTCAGATCCTGACGGCATTCGAAATTACTTCCAAAACATCATAGATGCGATGCCAAATAACGTTTATTGGCTAAATCGTGACTGTGTTACGATGGAATGTAACAAAAACACGCTAAAATTGATTGGACTTGCTAGGCTGGAAGATTTTGTTGGCATTACTTATGAGGCAATGGGTAAACTCGCCAACTGGACCGAAAATCAAGCGAAATCATTTAAGCGTGATGATATAGAGGTGATGGAAACAGGCATAGCAAAATATAACATTGAAGAGCCGCCATTATACGATCAGGAAGGTAATTCTGTTTACTATATGTCAAGTCGGGTTCCACTTTTTAATAATAAGCGGGAAGTTATTGGGGTTTTAGGGATATCAGTTGATATTACTGCACTCAAGAAATCTCAAAAAGACTTAGAAATCGCTAAAGGAAAAGCAGAACTAGCTAATCAGATAAAATCTGAATTTATTCAAAACATGGAGCATGATTTAAGGACGCCGAGTGCAGGGATCTCTCAAATACTAACCATATTAATGCAGTCTGAGACAGACTCTGAAAGAAAAGAAATGTTAACGCTTGTTGATAAAGCGGCAGAGCAGTTGTTGGAATTACTGAATAGTGTTTTAGAGTTTGACAAGAATAACACAACTCGAGCTCCCGTATTATTTAAAAAATTTGATATTCAAGAATTAATTAGCGGTGTTATTGATCTTGAATACCCGGCAGCTTTTTCAAAAAATATTGAGCTTATTTTTAAATGTTCAGAAGAGGTGCCAGCTATAATCGTTGGTGACAAAACACGTTTATATCAAATCTTATTAAACTTAGTCAGTAACGCGATTAAGTTTACAAACAAAGGGTTTGTAAAAATTAGAGTGAAGACAGCAAGGGAAATAAATTTTAGAGAACGAATCTTGCAGTGTACTATTGAGGACACAGGTGTTGGTATTCCCGAAGATAAGCAGGACGTTATTTATGAAAGGTTTTCACGGTGCACACCATCTAATAAGGGTATATATCCAGGAATAGGATTGGGCCTTTGTATTGTAAAACAGTTGATTGAAGATTTGAGAGGTGAAATTGAAGTTGAAAGCAAGCTTGGAGTTGGCACGAAATTCACCTGTTTAATTCCATTCGAGCTGCCACTACTTGATATC
>JABABH010000068.1 GCA_014238325.1 Coxiellaceae bacterium
AATCTTTATAAACGCTATTTCGGCGTTTCAGGTTCAGCCTACATCATTGGCGGTGTTGGTGTTACAGCGCTGACAAACAGTGGTGTTCATCTTGTCCCTGTGCGTACCGGAGTTGGTGCCCGTCTTGGTATCAATGTTGGATATCTGAAGCTTTCTAACCGTCCAAAAGTCAATCCGTTTTAAGCTTTTATGCTAACGGCAATACTCTCATGAGTGTGAAGAGTAATTCAAAAATTGTTTAAAGGGCTTCGGCCCTTTTTTCTTTTTGACCATAAATTACGCATGAATTACATCTACAGGTAGTTTCGCCATTAACCTCAAAGTCAGTTTTTTATGGCTAATGAGTTGTTAACGTGGAATATTTTATCAGTACATGTCATGATGAATCCTAATTAAATTTTATTCACTACTTATAAGGCTGGCAAAATTGTTCGAAGGTATTCTGTATTTTGTTCTTGGATTTTTAGCTGCGGCCTTAATCGCATTGATCGTATCACCAGCAATCTGGTCTAGAGCTGTGATGCTAACTAAAAAGCGCATCGAAAGCTCAGTCCCTTTAACCCTCAATGAAATTCAAGCAGACAAAGATCAGTTACGTGCTGAATTCGCTATGAGTACACGCCGCTTGGAAATTGCCATCGAGGAGATGCAGGAAAAAGCAGGGCAGCAGGTCATTGAAGTCAATCGCAAGAGAGATGATTTGGCTAAGATAGCTGCTGAAAGCCACGAAAAAATCAAAATGGTCGAAGAGCTAGAAACACGAGGCGCTGAACTCCGTTCTCGCCTGAATGAGCGCGAAGAAGCTTTAACCAGCACCTCAAAGTTACTTGATTCAACTAAAGCAGAGCTAGAAATGAGTGCGCTGGAACTTGAAACCATGAAGAATAAATTCAATGAGAGCCAAACTTCTGCTGACTCTAATCGTATTGAATTGGCTGCAAGTCAAACCTCTCTTGACGACTTAAAAACTCTTGAAGCACAGCATGAGAGTGAACTAAAAACCGCCAATAATGAGAATAAAGAAAAAGAAGATCGTCTGGTCAGGCTTCAAAAGCTTAACTCTGAATTGGAAAACAAGATATTGCGTTCAGAACGTAATCTAAGTGAGTTGCGTAAAGCAGGTAAAACAGAAAATGACACAAGTAGCGAACTAACCAGCCAATTAATGGCTGAAAAATCAAATTCAACAAAATTAGAAGCAAAGCTTGCGAAAGCTACATTAAAAATGGAGGCTCTTCTATCCGATGCTTCCAACACGAATGTTCGCAATGCCATGAAGGTTTTAAACAATGATAAAACTGATATGGAAAAGCAGATCAAATCTCTGACTTCAGAGCGTGACGAACTACTCAAAAGCACCAAGGATCATCAAAGTTCAAATAAATCTGAATGGGAGCAAGAGCGTAAAGATAATGCTATACTACGCGAACGTATTAATGATCTTGCGGCGCAAGTCACTTCAATGACAGCATCTCTCGAAGGTCCGGATTCGCCTATATATGAAATTCTCAACGATGTTAAAAAAGCTAAATCTAGCTCAAAGAAGGGCAAAGATACTTCTCAAACATCATCTTTAGCCGAACGTATCAGAGCATTGCAAGAAACAGCCCGCATCAGTCAAAGCTAGTCTTAATTTATCTCAAGTTTACCTGTGATTTGACCACTTGAAAGCTCATAAAACCAAATAGCGGTTGAACCATCACTAAGGCGCAAGTTTAGAACAACGCGTCCTGCGTTTTCACTGGCAGATAATATCTTTGTTCCACTTGGCAGTTTAACGGATTGCTCAAACCCCGGCTCAAGAGGAACAGAAGACATCACAGCCGCTTCTTGATCTTTCTTGTCGCCCAAACCACCAATTTTATAGACAATTGCGCCAAGTACAGCCATAAGCGCCAACATGTTTAAGCCCATGAACACAGCACCAAACTTAACTAGCTTTTTACGAACCCTTTCGGTTTCCGGATCAAGCGGTTTTTCATCATCAATTTCACGTTGGGCATTCATTACGTTGTCGCTCCAAAAGCAGGTCTTATCCTGTGGGATAATTTCAAAATGACTGTTAGCCCAGAAACTGCGGCGAAAAAAGCCTTTATCGTTGATAATTTAGATGGCGTTCCAAGGTTGGACGCTTGGTTATCAACGCAAATGCCTGAATATGTATCCAGAACCCGCATCAAAGCATTGATCAAAGAAGGCCAAGTTGAAGTAGATGGCAAAATTTGTTCTGAGCCAAAACGTAAATTAATCCTTGGGCAAACGGTAAAGATCATGGTTCCAGAACCCATAGATCCTACTCCATTGCCAGAAGACATACCGCTCGATATCTTATTTGAAGATGATCATTTGATTGTTCTCAACAAAGCCGCTGGCATGGTCGTACATCCTGCCCCGGGCAATTGGACTGGAACATTGGTCAACGCACTACTGCATCATTGTGGCGAC
>JABABH010000069.1 GCA_014238325.1 Coxiellaceae bacterium
GCATGACCGCGAAAATTTTCTCGATCTTTTGGAAGCGGAGATTCACTCTCAGCCTGATATCGCTTCAAGCGAAACCATGCCTGGATTACAAAACTTCAAAAATCAATTCCTATTAAAAAGTGATTGGGAGGCCTAAAATGAGCAATACAGTAGATTCTGTTAAAGCGTGGCTCTCTGAGAGCGCCACTCCAGCCACTGGCCCAGCGACAGGTTTGCCAGCAGGCGCTTACACCGATGAGCAGTTCTGGCAAGTTGAATGTGAAACTGTTCTATCCCAAAATTGGGTATGCGTTGGTTTTGCACACGAATTGACCAAAGCTGGAGATTGCTATCCGGTAACAGTGGCCGGCAAGCCATTATTGCTGGTGCGAAACAATAAAGATGAAATTGCAGCCTTTCATAATGTCTGTCGGCATCGTTGTTTGAAACTGGTTGAAGAACCAAAAAATGTTGGCAAACTGTTAAAGTGTCCTTATCACGCTTGGGCATATGATCTTGATGGCGCTCTGCGTGCATCGCCTCATTTTGGTGGCACTGACAAGCATCAGCCTGAAGGCTTTGATCCCAAAGAAAGCGGTTTAGTTCCTGTTAGAGTTACAGTCTGGCATGACTGGATTTTTGTTAATCTTGACGGCAATGCGCCTCCATTTGAAGAGTATGCTGCACCCCTGATTAACAGACTTGATGGTATTGATTTTGGTAAAGTAAATCCAATTGGTATTCTCGATTTTGGCGAAATAGCGACTAATTGGAAATTCATCATGGAGAACTTTATTGAGCCATACCATGTTCAATTTGTTCACTCCTCGACAACCGACCAACCTCTAAGCGACCATTACACAATAATGGACGGCCCCTGTTTAGGTAGTGCCGTAGATTTAGATGAAGATACTGGCGGCACCAACAGCCTTGCTGTCAGCTCTCGCTATCTCACACTATTTCCTAATTTTGTTGTCGGGCGCTATTTTCCTGATCAATTAGGGGTTTACCTCAATATTCCTGTGAGCCCGGGCGCGATGAAACAAAAACGCGCGCTCTATACGACAGAAGGCCAGCATCTAACGGACGATGAAATCGAGGGTCTTAAAAAACTTTGGTGGGACGTGCACAAAGAAGACCATGAAATGGTTGAGAGATTGCAGCTTGGCAGAGCTTCACCAGTTTCTGAGAGCGGTGGTTTTTTATCGCCACACTGGGAAGACAGTGTTCACGCATTTCAACAACTTGTCGCCCGCTCTGTAACCCAATCATAAAACCAACAGCACATTATAAGGGAGAAAAAATACATGAGTTATCGACTGGCCCATACAATGATGCGAGTCATGGATATGGACAAATCGTTAGATTTTTATTGCGGTATTCTGGGTATGGAAGTGCAGCGTCGTACTGATTATCCGGAAGGCAAATTTACTAACACCTTCATAGGTTATGGACCTGAAGCAGAGTTTCCAACCTTAGAGCTCACTGCAAATTGGGATCAAGGCGATCCTTATGACAAGGGCAATGGCTGGGGCCATATCTGCATTGAAACACCTGATGTTTACAAAGCCTGTGAAGATCTCGCAGCTAAGGGCGTAAATATTACGCGCCCGCCAGGCCCTATGAAAAACGGCACTAGGGTCATCGCGTTTTGCGAAGATCCAGACGGCTATAAAGTAGAACTCAATGAATCCATCCTGAAAATGAAAACTTAAAAGGAATTTTAAAATGGGTAATAAACCACAGCTTATGAAATGGAGCCTCGTTGAGGAGCGCTATAACGAAATTGGTGAAGGTGATGGCGACACATACATCAAGCCGATGGTCACCAGTGCAATGAGCGACACCATGTGTGGCGGGATCAATGTGCTTAAGAACATCAAGGTGCCGTGGGATCTGACTTGTGATGAGATCATCTATATCCTTGAAGGTACATTTAGGCTCGTTTGCGATGGCGAATCTTACATCTGTAATCGAGGCGATGTTCTATATATCCCAAAGGACAATCACATTTCTTATGAGGCAGATGAGCGCTGTGTATTTTTCTATTCAGCGTATCCGCACAATTGGAAAAAGCTTGCAGGTATCACACATGTCCCTGGCATTGATCCTAACGACTTTGTTCCTGGCTAAAAATTATTTCACAGGCGGGCGGAATTTATTCCGTCTTGCCGCCGAAAACACTGAAAATACTAATCCTAACCAATAGAATTTAAGAGGGTATCATGAGTAAAGA
>JABABH010000070.1 GCA_014238325.1 Coxiellaceae bacterium
CGTGCTGAAGGTCGTGCTGAAGGTCGCTCTGAAGGTGCAATGAAAGCCCAGCAGGAAATTGCGCAGAATATGTTAGCGCAAGGAGCCGATCCACGGTTTGTCTCGAAGGTGACAGGTCTCTCCTTGAAAGAGATTGAACACTTGGTTCAATATCAAGATTAAGTCAGAATTTGTTCAAGGCTATCTTAAGCATAGTGTTAGGTTTGGTTTGCGTACCTCACTTATTCTTGGGCGTCGCTGAAATACTTCGTGGCTGGGAATGACGTCCCCTAGTTGTCACCCTAAACTTAAGCGACTTTTTTTTCAACCCATGAAAATAAGCTCATAATAATCCCATTCAGAATCGCATACATCACACCGGTGACAAGCAATAAGGGAATGGTTTGATAGGTCATCGCCATTAAATTTTTCATGACACCCATCAGGTCCATTAAAGTAATGGTACTGACCAAAGCCGTGCCCTTTAAAACCATCACCACTTCATTCGAATACGCAGGCAGCATCATGCGCATCGCATATGGCAGAATAATACGATAAGCAATTTTCCAAGGAGGCAAACCCAAAGCATAAGCTGCTTCAATTTCCCGCGTAGCAATAGCACGAATGGCTGCTTTTAATAATACAAAAGTATAGGCACTGGTATTAAGCGCCAACGCAACAATAGCACAAGCCATAGGACCTTTAAATATCACCCATAAGAAAGTTGATTGTATCCACACCCATTGCCCCATTCCATAATAAATAATAAAAATTTGCAATAACAAGGGGGTTCCTCTGATGACAAAAACGATAAGCTCAGCGCATGGTTTGAGACCATAAATACGACTCTTCGATAATGCCATCCAAAATAACGCTAGCAGCATGCCCAATACCAAAGCGCATAACGTCAGTTCTATTGTGATCACAAAACCGTGGCATAAGGCTGGAAGATATGCGATATTCATGCTTCTACTTTTTCTGTGATAAAGGACCGATCGGCTCGCTTAGAGCATTGCCTTAATAATAATTGAGAGCACGATGTAAACAACAAGAAGCAAGCCGCAGCGATCATATAAAACTGAAAAGGTTGCTGGGTCGTCATGGCAGCGAGCTGGGCTTTATTCATTAAATCGCCTAAACCAATTAATGACACCAATGCACTGTCCTTAAGCAATACTAACCATAAATTACTCAAGCCCGGCAAAGCTTGTCGCCAGGCTTGAGGCAATAAAATATTTTTAAAAACAGACCAGTTAGATAAGCCCAAAGCATAGGCCGCTTCGGATTGACCCACTTTAATACCAGAGAAAGCTGTTCTCCAAACTTGAAAGGCATAGGCTGAAAATATCAGCCCTAATGCAAAGACACCCGCGCAAAAAGCGTTGACTTGTATGGGTTGATGAAAGACCGTGGTTAATAAAACAGAGGCACCAAAATAAGCAGCAAATAAGACCAATATTTCAGGCAAAGAACGGATAAAACCCGTCAACACGAAAATAGCATATCTTAAAAAAACAAAACGCGTCAAAATTGAAAACGACCATATAATCGAAAGTAATAGCCCAAACACAAAAGCCAGTAGGGAAACACTCAGTGTCACCAACGCACCTTGACATAATTGATAGAAAAAACTCATACTACACCATGCGGCCTCTCAAAGGTAGGCACGCTAACAGGATGAATGGTTCTCAAGGCCCGAGCTTCAACCGTGCTCATTCATCTCATTTATTTAGCTCGATTATTTAAAATAGCGAGCCTTAATCTGTTGATACACACCCTGATCCTTGATCGCGGTTAATGCACTATTGAGTTGTGTTAATAGAGGTTGATTGCCTTTACGTACTGCAATAGCATCTCCCTGCCCCAAATATTCTGCATCCTGAATAGGAGGGCTAATCTGATAATCCATGCTGTGTGTTCGCTGAATAATGCGAGTCAGTTGAGCTTTAATTACTGGCGTATCCCCCAACACGGCATCGATACGCCCGGATTTTAAATCAAGAAAAGCGTTTTGCTCACTCGTATAACGCTTAATTTTCAAAACACGAGCATAACGCGCTTGTAGATAAAAATCCAAAGTCGTACCTGCCTGAACACCGATCACTTTACCTTTCAAATGCTCCGGACTAACATTAAATGTTTTATTTTTCAAATAGATAAAGCTACCAGACTCCTGATAATACGGCACCGTAAAATCCACTACTTGAGCGCGAGCTGATGTGATCGCCAATCCGCCAAAAATAGCATTAAATTTACCGAGTTTTAAACCGGGTATTAAACTCTCCCAAGGACGATTAATAATCCGACAAGTGGTGTGCATCTGCTGACACAAAGCCTGGACAATATCAACATCAAAACCTTGAATAGCACCCGAAGAAGCCAAATAAACATGGGGCGGGTAGGTCGCTTCTGTCGCAAATACGAGCACGGATTTTGGGGCCGCTTGGATACCGAAAGCAACCAGCATCATAAGCCATACGATATGTTTTTTCACCGCTATTGACCTACCGTATGGATAAATTTTTTAAATAAAGAGGTTTGCGGAGCACGAAATAAAGTCGTGGTCTTTCCCGATTCGATAATTTTCCCACCGGATAAAAAAATAGTCGTATCCGTTGCGGCTAATACAAAATCCATATCATGGCTCGCCATAACAATAGTCATGCCTTGTTCTGCTAACTTCTTGATTAAAGATAAAGTATCAGAGGTTCGGGCGGGATCCAAAGCCGAAGTCGGCTCATCGAATAACATAATTTCCGGCTGCATCATCAAAGCTCGAGCAATCGCTGCTCGCTGCTGCTGGCCACCCGACAGTTGACGTGGATAAGCCTGCTCTTGTTCGAGTATACCCAATTGTTGCAATAAAGCTCTGGCGTTGTCTATAGCCTCCACCTTTGATAATTTAAGCACTTGCCTTGGCGCTTCTATTAGATTATCAATAACACGCATATGTTCCCATAAATAAAATTGCTGAAAAACAATGCCCACTTTCTGACGTAAGGTCAATAACAAACGTCGATCCAGCTTTTTTTTATTCGGGACAAAGGAAAAATCTAGACCCGCAATACTCAAACTACCCTCATCGGGACGAACTAATAAATTCAAGCAGCGCAATAATGTGGTTTTACCAGCACCACTCTCGCCCAATAAAGCGGTAATACTCCCCGGCTCTGCAGAAAAGTTAATACCCTCTAAGATCAGCTGGTTATTATAGCTTTTCTTTAAGGCCTGTACATTAAGATGGTGGTGTGTCGGCATCATATAGGGTGCAATCTGGTTGACTGTTAATGCAAATATATTAACTAAAACCATCAATACTGTCAACATTTTGACTATTTATGCAATTTCTTATATCCTTTATGCATTCGCTTGCATGGGGAGCGACGCATACGAGACCCTACAGCGCCATCCAGATAACACTTCAAGTAACAGGTTACGTAATATGACAGCAGAGCATCGCAACGAAGCCCCTTCCTTAGCACATCTACTCAAACAACTCATCCAAGAACATGATTTTCATACACAAACGGCACTCGTTCACTCTCTTAAGCAACTCGGTTACGATACGAATCAATCCAAAATATCGCGATTACTCCGTACCTTGCAGGTGATCAAAGTCAAAAACCAGCAGGGCGAGATGATCTATCACTTGCCCAAAGAACCTCTACCCCCCTCAACTAACACCGCCTTAGCTCAGCTTGTCATGGAGATCAGCACGAATGAAACGCTGATCGTGATTCGAACCAGCCCCGGATCGGCCTCCTTGATTGCTCGATTATTAGACCACCACCCCCAAGACTCGGAAATATTGGGCACCCTAGCCGGCGATGATACGGTTTTTGTCACCCCCCGCTCCATGCAAAAGCTGGAGAAAACGCTTGAGCAAGTCAATCAATTACTCAACCATACCCACAGCATAGCAAGCATGGCGGAGTAAGCCACATAGAGCCATACCATGCTACTTCACAATGATAGCAGTACCATAGCACAGCACTTCTGTAATCGAACTATTGCCGGATGAGATGTCTCCAGTATCGAAACGCATACCAACCACTGCATTTGCACCCATCTCTTGTGCATGCTCTATCATCATATCATAAGCATTTTGACGCGCCTGCTCACACATTTGAGTATAAGATTGATTCTTACCCCCTATAATATTTTTCAAACCACCCAATAAGCCTTGGCCAATGGTTGGAGAACGCACAATTAAGCCTCGAACCACGCCTTTATATTCAATAGCTCGTCGGCCAGGAATCTCGTGAGTTGTACTAACTTCTACCGTCATATGGATCACCTTTTACGCTTTACTAATTAAATATAAATCAGAGCATTATAAAATTCAAAATATCGTATCGAAAGGACACAAGACAGCCTAGCAACTCACCCATAAGGAATGACCCATGCTATGATGAGTATCAACCAAAGGTATAGCCATCCCACTTCAAGATGCGAAGCATGCACTTGAAGTGACTCATCGCGATGGGGATTCTTAAGGGGAAAACCGCGATTTTCTCCTTAAGTGGCTGAGCGAACATTTATTTTTCGCCAGCCAAACAAAGGTATACCGCTCGCCATCACCCACTTCGCATCTTCAGTCGCGAGCGGTATATATCGACAA
>JABABH010000071.1 GCA_014238325.1 Coxiellaceae bacterium
CATTTGAGTAGGTAATAGAAAAGCACGCCTAAAAAGGTCCCAAAGGTGCCCGGCATCCATGGCATAGCACCCAGACCTAAGCCACAGGCAAGAAATAAAGACGGACGTCTCCATACCGCCTGCGGAACTTGATTCATTTTCAAAAGCTCTCCTCAGCATCTATGTGCTATAGCATTCTCAGATTGAAATATGCAAGAACCCAAATTTTCACTCAACGCTCATACACAATCTATCACGGTATAGCATACTCTGCCTGCTGCAAACAATACCGTATTTCACTCGTATCCTCATTATTTTAACAACAATACTCTCCTATCCTCCCTTTTAATATATGATGCAACTCTATGTAATAAAGATTATTTATCATCATGTGCGTCAGCCAATACCAGATCGATGCTCTCGGCAAAACTCGTTTTTTTGATGATTTCTAATAACTCTGATTTATTACGACAGTTGAGCTTACGCCTCACATTCTTAATATAAAATTCTATGGTCCTTTTTGACAGGTCCAAAACCTCAGCTGCTTGCGGATTCGTATACCCCTTGATAATACAAGCCACACATTGAGCCTCTCGCCTGGTAAAATAAATTTGTGGCTCAGACTCATTCACAAAACAAATGGGTGTCCTCGTCCACTTACGCACATTGCGTGACTCGCTGACATCAGCATGATGAGGCCCAACAAACTCATGCTCATTCATACTACTAATGAAAAGACGTTGGAATAAGGTTGGATCTTCTTCTTTACTCTGAATGGCAGAAAGAATATCCCCCCAAGAATGCACTATACTCTCTGGTTCCATATAAACCTCCTTATTTTGAGAAATAAAACATGCGCTGATTTCAATGCCTTAAGATATACATGCCCCTCTTGCACGTTAAAAAAAGATTAAATATGTGAATTTCCTAGATCTCATGTTGAGACTAATATACTAATATGTAAAAATTGATAAAAAAATACGGCATTCAATTGAACATTAGGATTAAGGATAATAACTATGACTGCACGTAGTCAAAACATAATAAATATATTAGGGGTAAAATTAGGCCCCATTTTAAAATCATTAATGAGGGGGTCTAATACCAATGCTAGCCAACTTGCACGCCATACGAATATCGCGCAGCCGATTATTCATCGTATACTAACAGAACAGAATAAAAACCCTAAAATAGGTACGATTATTCCTCTAGCGCGTCACTATATGCTTAATCTTAGCCAATTAATTGGAGAAAGCCCCTTACCAGAAGACCGTGCCTTTTCTTTGAAAATAAGCTTAGCCCGCCAAGGCTGGAATCGTGTCCCGCTGATCTCTTGGAAAGATGCCACTGCTTGGCCGGCCGCCTTACCCCACTATCAAACCTCAGAAAACGCCGTCTATATGTCAACCGACGCTCATATCACTCCATCCGCTTACGGTCTCAGCATCCATGGCTCGGCCATGGAACCGATATATCGCACAGGCACAACCATTATCGTAGAGCCGAAAAGAGATGCGCAAGACCAAGATCTTGTATTAATGCACTTGGGGAATCGAGAAGAAGCGTCCTTAAAACAAATCATTATGGATGGTCATAGCTGCTACCTAAAACCCCTCAACCCTGAATTAGAAAACACCCGATTAAGACAAGTGACTCCTGATGATCGTTTTTTAGGCGTCGTCGTACAAGCAAAAATAGATTATTGATACAAGCGCGCAGCATAGGCTGAACTTGATCCAATAGCAATGGGGATACCCATCGGCTCACGCAATACGTTGTAAACTGCATCCCACCGTATAGCATGGGCTTGAAACCGATCTCCTAAAAAATTATAAAACAAGTCAAAGATTGTAGCCGCTAAGTTAAACTTTGCTCGCTGCTCTAGCAACGGTCGCCGTGCCTCTAAATACAATCGCCCTTCCTGCCAACCCAATAAAAATGGACGATTTATAATCACAACGGGAGCGCTTATGGATACATGCTCGAATAAAGCTTGAATATCTTCAGGATACAAGTGCACACATCCTGCACTGCTTCTCCTACCTACACTGG
>JABABH010000072.1 GCA_014238325.1 Coxiellaceae bacterium
ATACCAGAGACGATAATCGCCACGGCCATAACGATAAATACATCGGTTAAGGCCAGCGCTGAAAGAATGGAGTCAAAGGAAAACACGAGGTTCATTAAAACGATCGACGCAAATACACTAGCAACTGATTTCGTGCCGCCGCCCTCACTATTCTCGATATGATCAACGGACAGCATATGTGCAATTTCTTTGATTGCCGTATAAATGATAAAAATACCACCAAACAAGACAATCAATGCATGGCCATTAAAATCCCCCTCGAAGAGCCCAAATAAATCAATTTTAAACAGAGAGCTTTGAAACAGGCTGATCGCTTGCATAACCACGAACAACAAAACAATACGCAATAAAATGGCTAGACCAATCCCCCATTGGCGAACTTTTCGCTGGCTTGCTGTTGGCGCTCTTTTCGATTCAATTGATATATATAAAAGATTATCAAACCCAAGAACCGCTTGTAGAGCAATTAGCATTAAAAGCGTAAATAGGTTTTCTACTGAAAAGAGTTCTGCCATTTCATTCCCTAGTCTTGATTACATTCACATTTGTTTAAAATTCTCCGCTTAAGCTTTAGCGATATTAAATCAAAAATCCAGCTAGATATTTAAATCAATACGGTACAACCTTAGATATTTCACAATCGCAATTCTCCCCTGAATTTCTAAACTCTTTGTTTACTACACTTATTGAAACCGGGTCGATTCATTCAAATTTTCATCAAATGCGCCAGCAAATTAAGGGAAAGATTAGGACTTCCGCTCTAAATAACCTGAAAGCAAATCCATAGCAGGATAAAATCGCAGGGGAATGGGCGTGAGTAGTAAGCTAATAATAATGGCAGGTCTGGCAGTCGTGTTTGGCACAAGTTCATATTATGCCGGAAACCAATATCTTGAAAACCAGTCACAGGCTCGTTTAAACCAAATCGAGTCCGAAAATGGTTCTGCTTCCAAAAATCTTGGATCTGTTGTTGTTGCAACTCAGTCTCTTAAATTTGGCGAAGATATCGTTGCTGAAAACTTAAAACTTGTCGCTTGGCCTGCTGAAGCAATGCCTGAGGGCGCTTATACCTCCATTGAAGATGTCATTGGTAAAGGTAAACGCCGAGCAATTAAATCAATTGAAGCAAATGAACCTGTTCTAGCTGTTAAGCTTACAGGCGAAGATGGCAGAGCAGGTCTTGCGGGAATTATAAGTCCAGGAATGCGCGCCGTAACAATACCCGTTGATAATGTAAAAGGCGTTGGTGGTTTCGTGCAACCTGGCGATTTCGTCGATATCGTCTTTACAAAGCGTGATCGCAATTCTGGTGAGCAGACTGCAAAAATCTTGATGGATAAAGTCAAAGTTCTATCAATTGATCAACAAGCTGATGCTAGATCAAGTTCAGCAAAAGTTGCCAAAACCGTAACGCTTGAAACCGATACAAAAGGCGCTCAACAACTGGCCTTAGCCACAAACGTTGGTCGTCTATCTTTACTATTAAGAAGCGCTGGAGATGAATCTTCAGTATCAACTTCTAGCTTATCATTTGGTGATATTTCAAGCGCTAGCAAAGATGAAGAAGGCGGCCTGCAAGATGCAGAACAATCCGGTTCTACTGTCAGCAATATCATGTCTTTATTAAAAACCGAGAAAAAATCAGCCGTCATACGAGTGGTGCGCGGTGACAGTATCATAGACAGCACCGTGCCAATTCAACAAATGTTGGACAAAGCAAAAACAACGACTGAATAATCGCTCAGCAAAGTTATGAGCAAGGGGAATAAAATGAAAACGACCAATGAAAACAATAACATGGTCATAAAATGGATTAAGAAAACCAGCCTTGCAGTAATGCTCGGCGGTGCTGTTTTGTCCATGCCCCTGTCACCAATAACCTCTACAGCAAACGCTGACGGTATTGTGGCATTGAAA
>JABABH010000073.1 GCA_014238325.1 Coxiellaceae bacterium
AACTTATTAGAATCATATGGGCTTAAATTGAATAGATCAGAAACGACTTTTTCTATAAACTCAAGCACTACTTTTAGATCTTTTCTGTTTTTCAATGCAAGATTTTCTGCTAAGAGTGATATTTCTTTTCCTTCTAAAACTGAGTTGTTTTTTATGTTTTCAAGGGTATCGACGGTGTGTAATGTGATGCGGATTTCAACCTTAGCCTGGTTTAACGAGAAAAAATTGTCGACCGAGAAAGGGGCGTCTTTTCTCCATGGCCAATAGTCCAACTTGGCATAGTTTCTAATCCCGTAACAATGCGTAGCAGTAGGGTTGGTTGGCTCATTCTCCTGAAGCATGTAGGCGTATCTTATTTTACTAATTAGAGTGATCTTATTTATAGGCATGATTTAAGGATCTCCTAAGTTTATTAAATTAGATTGCTGTTTAGTTTATAGGGAATGGTATCTAACTCATCCCTTAAATGCAATTGAGGGATTGAGAGGTAGCAAGGTTTTTTCATCCTGATGGGGATGCTTAAGGGGACAACCGCGATTGTCCCCTTAAGTGGCTGAGCGAACATTTATTTTTCGCCAGCCATCCAAACAAAGATATACCGCTCGCAATCATCCACTTCGCATCTTCGTTCGCGAGCGGTATAGATACATTGATCCTAATCCTATGGGGTTTAGCATACTCGATGATCTCGTTTTGAATGAGAGTTAAGTTGTCCTGCCAACAGAACTCCTCAACTATCTTATGGTAAACTTTGACAGCATATTTTATCTGACTCATTAAGGTGATGGCTTTATTTAGCATCTTTTAGAACTTCTCTATCATGCTTTAGTGGTTTTTATGGTGATGCAACCCTATCACCATCAGTTGGCAGTAACTCCCAAAGGTCCGTGCAGCGTGTAGGATACATACCAGTCTACAAATTTTTGAATACCCGTGGAAATATCTGTTTGAGTTTGGTAGCCTAAGGTTTGAGATATTTTAGAAATATCAGCATAGGTTTTAGGTATATCACCGGGCTGCATGGGTAGGCTATGCTTAATCGCTGTTTTCTTTAAACATTGTTCTAAGATATGGATAAAGTCTAATAACGAGATGGGTCTTTGACTGCCCATATTATAAATACGATAATAAGGATTTTTAGGGGGTTCATCGTTCGGCTGGGTATCCAATAAAGGCGGAGATTTGAGTACGAGCATGATGCCGTTAACGATATCATCAATATACGTGAAGTCACGCCACATTTTACCATGATTATAGATATCAATGGGTTTCCCTTGTAGTATGTTCTGCGTAAACTTAAATAATGCCATATCCGGCCTCCCCCATGGGCCATAGACAGTAAAGAATCTGAGTCCTGTACAGGGTAAATGAAATAGGTGGGCGTAGCTATAAGCCATCAGTTCATTAGCTTTTTTGGTGGAGGCGTACAAGGAGATAGGGGCATCAGTGGGATCAGTTTCTGTGAAAGGATAGCGCTGATTTTGTCCATATACGGAGCTGGAAGATGCAAATATTAAATGCTGCACAGCATGTTGCCGGCAGGCTTCGATGAGATGAGAAAATCCAACCAGGTTGCTTTGAATATAGGTTTCGGGATGTATGATGGAATAACGTACTCCCGCTTGAGCCGCTAAATGAACCACGATATCAATAGGGTGCTCTTTGAATAATGCCTGAATGGTGGGTTGGTGAGTGATGTCGAGTTCAAGAAATTGAAATTGAGGGTAAGGCATTAATTGCGATAATCGTGCTTTTTTTAAAGATGGGTCATAATACGGATTTAAATTATCAATACCGATCACAGTATGTTGCTCGGTTAATAAACGTTGTGCGACGTGAAATCCAATAAACCCTGCACAACCGGTGACTAAAATACGCATCTACAATCTCCAGATGGTCATACCCAATGTTTTACTTATTTGCCTGTCGAGTATACCATTCACATCTATCATGAGCGGATGCCCCCTACATTTTTGACGATATGATGCTAAAGTATATTGAGAAAATTGATCATGCGCGACAGCGATAATAATGGCCTCGACGTTATGAATGTCCTCCCATGGGGTTAACTTAACATGATATAAGTCGTGAGCAAGTTTAGGATCAGCATAGGGATCATGGGTGATACATTCCATGCCATAATCATATAATTCATGAATAATATCAATGGTTTTTGAATTACGTAAATCGCGACAATTGGCTTTAAATGTGAGACCAAGCACTGCAATTTTTGCTCCTTTGATGCTGCATCCGACATCAATCATTTGTTTGATCGCTTGCTGGGCAATATATTTACCGACATCATCATTAATACGGCGGCCAGCTAAGATCACTTGTGGATGATAGCCATAACGTTCTGCTTGATAGGTGAGGTAATAAGGATCAACACCGATACAATGTCCACCCACCAGGCCTGGTTTGAAAGGCATAAAATTCCATTTGGTTCCAGCTGCAGCCAGTACCTCTTGTGTATCAATATGCATACGATTGAGGATAATAGCAAATTCGTTCATTAAGGCGATATTTAAATCGCGCTGTGTATTTTCAATAATTTTCGCCGCTTCTGCGACTCGAATGGAGGGGGCAGAATAAATGTCTGCATCGATCACACTTTGGTATAAAGAGACAATTTTAGAGAGCGCAGAGGGATGCGAGGCAGCAACGATTTTAGTCATATTATCGAAGCGATGTGTTTGATCACCGGGATTAATTCTCTCTGGTGAATAGCCGAGAAAAAAGTCGAGATTACAGGTCAGTCCTGATGTGGCCTCTAAAATCGGCTGACAATCCTCTTCTGTGGCGCCTGGATAGACGGTTGATTCGTAAATCACGATATCGCCTGTTTTTAAATACTGCCCAATGGTCTCAGAGGCGCGTATGACCCATTGAAGATCAGGGTGATTGGATCGATTCACGGGGGTTGGGACAGCAACGATATAGATATTAGCGGTTTGCAGGTGATTCGAATCATGCGTGAAGTATAGATGATGGTGGCCAAGTTCATTTGAATGGATGGTATGTGTACTGTCGTATCCTTGCGATAGTTCTAAAATGCGTGCATGATCTTTATCATAAGCAATGACGGGATAACGCTTGGCAAAGGTAACAGCGACAGGAAGCCCTACATAACCTAATCCGATGATAGCGATATGAGGCCTCGGATCCATCAATCATAGACCTTAAATGAGCTTATCCTGAAGCATGGTCATCATCCTTGAAGCAGTAGGGTTAGGGATGGAAAGGTGATCCAACCTTTAATGATAGAAGTATGCTCGCTGGGAATATATTTGTATAATTGCCTTTTAAAGCTTGGAGGCTCTCTTTTTGATGGATGTTAGAAGCATAAGATTCAGAACCTGGTTTCAGGTTTTTGGTGGTCGATGTTTTTGTTGCCTGCTGGTGAGGATGA
>JABABH010000074.1 GCA_014238325.1 Coxiellaceae bacterium
AAAAAAAAGATATACCACTCGCAATCACCCACTTCGCATCTTCAGTCGCGAGCGGTATAGACGCCTCACACTACGAAACCCTGCCTTTGTTCATGATCTCTATTCTCATAATCAACGCGGAATATCAAACCCAGTAATAGACAGCTGATCAGCAAACTACTGCCTCCATAACTCATCAAAGGTAACGGCAAGCCTTTGGTCGGTAATAAGCCCACATTCACCCCCACATTGACCATCACCTGCAATGCGAAAATAATCGCAATGCCATAAGCTAAATACGCGGCAAACAAACGATTACCTTGATGCGCTCGGTATCCAATCCAAAAACTGCGGGCAATTAATAAAGCGAAAAAAATCAGCACTAAAAGTTCACCGACTAATCCCAACTCCTCGCCTAATACCGCAAATAAAAAATCAGTATGCGCTTCAGGCAAATAAAATAATTTTTGTATACTATTGCCGATACCGACACCAAACCATCCGCCTCGTCCAAACGCCATTAAAGATTGCGTCAACTGATAGCCAGAGCCAAAAGGATGGTGCCAAGGATTTAAAAAACCCATCCAACGTTGCAATCGGTAAGGCGAGAAAAAAGTCAAAGCACTCATACCCGTAAAAATCATCGATAAAAACAAGCAAAACGGCCATAACCGAACCCCACCTATAAAAAGTAATGCAAAACCCGTGAACATGATAACAATCGCGGTCCCAAAGTCAGGCTCTAATAATAACAACATAAATAATATCAAAAACAAGACGGCCGGTTTAAAAAAACTATAACGCTTCGCATATACTTGCTCTTGATATCGACTCAAATATCGAGCTAAATAAATCAGCATACCTGCTTTAGCCACTTCTGATCCCTGAATAGACAGCGTGCCCACATGAATCCAACGACGTCCACCATTAACAACCACACCAATACCTGGCACTAACACCAACATCAATAACAATAGCGATATCAACAACAGATAACCACTAGAGGCATACCACCAACGTGTCGGAATATAGACGACCACCCCCATCAGACACAATCCCGAAGCCATCGCTATGCTGTGCCTCAACAAATAATAAAAAGGCTGATTGAATTCACGATCAGAAATGACCATAGAAGAGGACGCCACCGCAAGTATCCCGAACGATAACAAACACAGCGCAGCAAAAAGCACCCAACGATCATAATGTGTCATACCTATTCCCCAGATCTCATGCGTTATCGGAACCTCACCATCCAGCTGCTATCAAAGCTGGGCGCTCTGCTTATTTCAACCTCATCACTCACTCAGCTGATAGTGCCTCGACGGCTGCGATAAAATGATCTCCTCGCTCTTCAAAATGAGCAAACCAATCAAAACTAGCACACGCCGGTGACAACAACACTCCATCTCCCTCTTCGGCTGATTGCGATGCTAATAATACTGCAGCTTCCATACTCTTTGCCGATTTCATCGATGCCGTAGTATAAACTGTTTCCTGCAGCGACCTCGTATCCTCCCCGATTAAAATCACCATCTTCACATAGGTCTTGAGCACTTTTTTTAAGGGAGTAAAATCTGCCCCCTTGGACTGACCTCCGGCGATTAAAACGATTTGACCGCCAGTCACCTCACCCAAACTCTCAATCGCCATCACCGTCGCAGCGACATTCGTACCTTTAGAATCATTATAATAGTCTACACCTTGGCATTGCCGAACCCACTGACATCGGTGGCGGATCCCTGAAAATTCACGTAATACCGGCAACATCAAAGCTATGGACAGACCGGAAGCATGACCGATCGCCAAAGCAGCCATGGCGTTTTGTAGAGAGTGCTTCGCCTGCACTTTTAATTCAGTCGCAAAAAGACAAGGCTCCTCTTGATAGACAATCGCTGTTTTATTACAAACAGAACGCACGGAAAAGTCAGCGCCTTTGCTCCATCCAAACGAGACCACAGAAGCTTCTGGAGGCATACCCGTGCATGAGTGAGGATCATCAAGGTTAATAACAGCAGCCTTACAGCGCTGGTAAATACGCTGCTTAGCGGCCGCATATGCCTGAAAATGAGCATAGCGATCCATATGATCAGGACTAATATTGAGCACCGTTGCGACCTGTGCAGATAATGAGAACGTCGTCTCCAACTGAAAACTAGACAACTCGAGTACATATCGCTCTACGCCCTCAGCACGAAGCAGCGGCAATACCGGCTCACCAATATTGCCACAAACAGCAGTGTTATAGCCTGCTTTTTGCATCATACGACCGACTAGAGTCGTCACCGTCGTCTTCCCATTCGAACCCGTGATGGCCACCACCGGCTGTCTCACCTCTCTTGCAAATAGCTCAATATCACCGATAACAGGAATGCCTCGAGCCAGATGTGGGGCAATAGAGGGATGTTTTAATGAAATACCAGGACTCAACACAATAGCGCGTGCCTGAGATAATAAATCGTTTGAAAAATGACCGGTGACGATATCGACAGCTTTATGACTACAATCATCCTGATAAAACTCGTCAAGCTCAGGCGGATGCAGGCGGCTATCGATCACAGCAAAGGCTTGTTTTTGGTCCGCTAAAAAGCGCGCACAGGATAATCCAGTCTTCCCTAACCCCACGATAACGATACATCCAGGCTGAGTCATAACAGGCCCTATGAGCACAGCCATCCGCTATGCCGAGTACGAATTGCGACCATTCCAATATCGACGCTCACATAATTTAAGCGTCACCCAACCACATCATACTAAAACAAACGTCATAATCCAAAAACGCACGATGACACGCAGCTCAGGGCCAATCCTTGAACTTACATCCCATCGTCAATATCAACGGCCAGAGCCTAAAGCGAGGGCTGGGTGCTCTCTGGATGGTGTGGATCACATGGGGGTAGTAGTGACGCAAAGAGGGCATGCGCACTAGCAAAGCCCGAACTCTTATCTTGCGTTCTAGGAGTATCATGCATACGCCTATTTTTTTCAAATGCAAGCATGCATGCACGCATGGTTGGTGTCGCAAGGGATAGGGGTGTTTCACCAGCATTATTCCGCGTATCAATATGGGCACCATGCTCCAGCAGTTCCTGAATAATGCCAATAATATCCCGCCAAAAACGGGCATCTGAAAAAGGAGATCTCGTCTGTATCTCATGACACATCATCTCTATCGCCTGATGTAGTGCTGTATTGCCCTGAGCATTCTGTGCGTCGATCTTGGCACCAAGTTTCAGCAGTACCACAATAATTTCCCTGGTAATAAGCAACGTGTCATATTTAACTCCAGCTACCAGATGCAACGCTATCGCCTCTCCTAGTGGTGTATTGCCTTCCTTATTCCGTGCATGGAGATCGGCACCATATTGTTGCACCAATGGTGAAATGAGCTTATACCGCCCCGCCTGCCGCCACAGCCGCCGCTCCTCCCGAGCTGCTAAGTGTAATAGTGTATTGCCTTTCGTGTTCTTTGCGTTGATCTTATAGCCATAGTCTATTAATACCTTAACAGTGCTTTCGTTCGGTGCTTCGTGTAGCGCTGTCTCACCAGCATTATTCAGTATCTCAACATCAACAACCTGATCCTGATTTTCAAAAAATAACGGCAATAAGCCTACCCTGGCATACCTCACTGCTACGTGTACCGGTGTGTTACCCCAGTAATCCTTTCTGTTGACACCAGCACCATACTGCAACAATAATGACACTATGGCTTCATGGCCACCCTCTGCTGCTATGTGTAGCGGTGTTGAGTCCAAGTCGGATGCCCCCGTATAGGGCTCCTTATAGTAGTTCTGTAAGTTGGGGTTGGCACCATACTGCAACAATAATGAAACTATGGCTTGATTGCCATGCTCTGTTGCTGTGTGCAGCGGTGTGTTGCCGCTCCCATCCTGTACGCTGACATCAGCGCCACGACCCAAAAATATAAGAAGAATCTCCCATGCATGAGTTTTTTCTAACTGTCTTTTCCTATCGCTAATGCTGTCGCCCCCCGAAGGTTTGGAAACCTCTAGATAACAACGTACAGCAACAGTTAATACACTTTTATGGATATTGGTATTTTCTAATAATACCCGCACTAATTCTAATCTACAGCATTCTACCGCCTTCAGTAGTGGGCTGCTGCCGCAAAAGTTAATGCGATATTTTTTCAAGATATTCAAAGACTCGAGCAGTTCTGGACTATCACTATCTGGTTTAGAACAAATATCTGAGACCAGCGACATGATAATCCACTCTTGATCAAGCTTCTGACTTATCAACTGCTGCTCATTAAGATCATAATCGCTATCATAATTCTCATCATCGCTGTCAAGATACTCATCATCGCTACCATAATAACTACGGTCGTCCTCATAAAGATCAGTCTCTAGTATCGGTAATATAGAGTCGCTATATTTTTTATTATCCTCTAAGAGCCTATCCAGAAACTGAGGATTCTGGGTTGCTGCTGTATATAGAATTTTATTATCGATCTTCTGCGCACTTCTGGATGTAGGTTTTATATTCAGCAAAATAGTCAATTGTTTTAGATCTTCCCAGGGCGCATCAAATGCTATATCTTCCGGTGTGAGTTGATCCATATGAGCAATAAGCCGCTTACGAATATTACATAGAGACTGGTCGAGTGCTTCGATACACTTCTCTTGACTGGCCTGATTATCCGGATTCTTGATGAGTTCTTTCAAAATTCGTAGAAAATCTGCGGTAAGAGGGTCGTTGAAATAGCTTTCCATAACAGAACACAACGACTTATCTAGCCTAAGATTTGCAGGTATCATATTGAAGAAATAAGGCTTAAGACGAGCGCTTGTAGGAGGCAGCTGAAATAATCCTTGATCTATCACAAATTTTATATATTTTTCTCTACCATCATTTGACGCACAGATTAGAGCGATATTCTCAAGAGTGGCCTCTAATATTCGATGACGAGATTGAGCATTAAAATAATAATACAGAAACTTCCGTAATCCAGTATCGCGGCTTTCTATCATCTGAGGAAGTATTATCTTGATACCCGCTAGTACACAGGCTGATAGCCTCTCACCATCTTGAATATTAGCAAAGATATCCACTAGATGTTGGTTATTGAGGTCTTTAATATTTTTTGCAAAAACATGCTGGAAAAGTTTGCTATAGAAAATAGTATCACTATTTCCTCTCATCTCTCTGTAATACTCAAGGTGCTTATATAAAGATACAAGCCTATCCTCGTAGCCAGTCAAAATGATTAACCAGTAGAAGAGCTCACTAAAATTAAATGCTCCCCCCCTATTTGCTTGACAAAACTGAGTATAACGCTTTTCAAGTTGATTAAGCCCCGTCGAACTCTCTTGCTCTGATGATAAGGCGGGAGCGGGAGCAGTCCAAACCTCTTGTTCTGATAATGCCAACTGCCACAGCATGTTGCTTGAGATTCGGTTGCTCAAATGCTGATACTCAAGCATTAAGTCTGTAACGGGGCTCATGAGAGAGAATAAGTCGCGCGTTGGCATATAGCTCATTACCTCATCCCTCACGACTTTAGGTAATTCTGCGACGGGGAATATAATCTCATCTTTCATGTCTTTAACCTGTTATTGAGTTGCTATACCCATCCCACTGACAAGATGCGAAGCATGCATTTGAAGTGACTCATCAAGATGGGGATTCTTAAGGGGAAAATCGCGATTTTTCTTTTAAGTGGCTGAGCGAACATTTATTTTTCGCCAGCCAAACAAAGGTATACCGCTCGCCATCACCCACTTCGCATCTTCAGGCGCGAGCGGTATAACATTAACGTAACTTAAGCGTCACCAAACCACATAATACTAAAACAAATGTAATAATCCAAAAACGCACAATGATACGCGGCTCAGGCCAACCTTTGAGCTCAAAATGATGGTGTAAAGGAGCCATACGAAAAATACGCTTACCGCCGGTATATTTAAAATAAGCGACTTGTAGGATGACGGATAAGGCTTCCACCACAAAAATACCACCCATAAAAGCGTAGACAATCTCTTGACGTACGATCACAGCAACCACTCCTAAAGTCGCCCCTAAGGCTAATGAACCTACATCACCCATAAAGATTTTAGCAGGATAGGTATTATACCATAAAAAACCTAAACCAGCGCCGACTAAGCTACTACAAAACACAGCCATCTCTTCGACACCTGGAATATAAGGAATCGTCAGATAACTCGCAAATGCATGATGTCCCGTCACGTATGCAAAGACACCCAGAGCACCGGAGACCATCACAATGGGCATGAGAGCCAAACCATCCAGGCCATCTGTTAAATTAACACTATTGCTACTACCCACGATAATAAAATAAGTCCATAGGATATAAAATATGCCCAAATGAATAAAACTATCTTTTAGAAAGGGAATTAAGAGCTGTGTCTCTGCGCCCAGCGTCGCACTATAGTATAGGTAAACAGCAACTCCTAACCCTAGTATAGATTGATACAAGAACTTATAGCGCGCTGCTAATCCTTGGCTATTTCGTTTGACGACTTTGAGGTAATCATCCACCCCACCAATCACGCTAAAGGTGATGAGAACGGTCACCGCTGTCCATAAAAATCGATTGGATAATTGGCCCCATAATAAAGTACTGATAAGCACCGCGACAATAATTAAAATCCCACCCATCGTCGGCGTACCGGATTTTTTTAAATGCGCTTGAGGTCCATCCAAGCGAATATTTTGACCAATTTGCAAAGCTGTGAGGGTTCGGATCAACCAGGGACCAAATATTAAAATAATCAATAGCGCAGTTAGCGCACTGATAATTGAACGCAAAGTCAAATATTCAAAAATACGAAAACAATGGAATGCTTGGCTCAAAAGCCGGGTTAACCACAATAACATACAGCATTATTCCTTAGCCATTAACACTTGTGAAATACGAGACATCTGCATCGAGGCAGAGCCTTTAATTAATACCGTCACATGATCATGCAAATAGGATTTTAAGCGCCTCAGTAAATCATCATGGGTCTCAAAATGGTAAGCATTTTTTCCAAATGCCGTCGCCGTTAAGCGGCTGGATGGCCCATAACAATACAATTGGCTAATCCCCGCTTGCCGCGCCTGTTTTCCCACTTGCCGATGGTGCCGTGCACTGTCTTCGCCTAGCTCCAGCATATCTCCCAATACCAATACGGTGTCGCCTAGGCATTGGGCTAATACTTCAATAGCTGCCAATACCGATGTAGGATTGGCATTATAGCTGTCATCGATAATCATCGCACCCTTATATCCCTGAGACTGACATAAACGCCCCGCAACAGGACTGGCCGCTTCCAGCCCTTTTTTGATGGTCGATAGTGGCATATCTAAAGCATGGGCGGCTGCCGCTGCCGCCAAAGCATTACCCACATTATGCGTCCCTATTAAGGGTAAAGTAATCGGCACATGCTCCTGCCTAATATATAATCGAAATGAGGGCGCACCCGTTGCATTCACATGAATAGCTTCGGCATAACAATCTGCATGACCATCAACGGAAAAAGTTAATATCCGACGTGAGCCCACTAATCTTTTTAAGAATGCGGTAAAGGGACCACGTGGCAAAACAGCGACGCCTTCCTTGGGCAAACCCTGAAAAATTTCTCCTTTGGCAGCTGCCACGCCAGCGAGGCTACCAAATCCAGCTAAATGCGCCAACCCTATATTCGTAATCACGGCAACTTTTGGCTTCACCCATCGAGTTAATTGGGCAATCTCACCGGGGTGATTTGCACCTAATTCTAGCACCGCATAATCGTATTGCGTGTTTAATTCTAAGAGTGTCAGAGGCACCCCAATATGGTTATTAAAACTTTTTTTGCTCGATAAGAGCGAACCACTTTGTGTCAAGATGCTCGCCAATAATGCGCGAGTCGTGGTTTTCCCACAACTGCCCGTGATGGCTACGATCGGTATATCAACTTGGTCACGATAATAGCAGGCTAATTTGACCAAAGCTTCCTCAGTATTATTCACCCATAGATGCGGCCATGATGGCGGCTGGCCTTCGCTCATCACAGCGGCTACGGCGCCACGCTCCCTGGCTTCTGATAAAAATTGATGAGCATTAAAATTGGCACCACGCAAAGCTATAAACAAAGCACCGGGCTGTAAAGTACGCGTATCGATGCTCACTGACTGAAACTCCACCTCCTCTCCTGGAAATGGGAGATGCAAAATCTCAGCGACCTGGGAGAGCTTCACGAAGCAAGCACCTGTTTGACCACAGCGACATCATCAAATGGATAGTTGATCTGTCCAATACGCTGTATGGTTTCGTGACCCTTACCCGCGACTAACACAACATCTTGAGCGCGGCCCCTTTGCACCGCAGAACGAATCGCCTCTGCACGATCGGATACCACGAGCGCACGTTTAGGATATTGTAGACCAGCGAGCATGTCTTGAATAATCGCCATCGGTGACTCATTCCTCGGATTATCACTGGTCAAGACCACAAGATCGGCATATTGTTCTGCAATGGCAGCCATTTTAGGACGCTTGCCAACATCTCTATCGCCTCCACAACCCAAAACACAGATTAAGCGACCATCCGTCTCTTCACGCAAGGTTTTTAATATATTTTTGACCGCGCCAGGATTATGCGCGTAGTCCACCACGACCCTTGGTTGACAAGAGGTACGACCACTCACCCATTCCATGCGACCACGCGCAGGCTGCAATTGATTCAAAGCCATTAATACCTCTTTCAAGGGGAAATCACGCAGACATAAGACCGCTAATATGGCCAAGACATTGCTGATATTAAAATAACCATGTAAAGGCGTGACCAAATCACCTATCCCCCAAGGCGTCTGCACCCTAGCAGAAAAACCGGAGGCCCCCATCGTAATATCAGTCGCGACCACAGCAGGCACAGCACTCATCACGGACGTCGAGAGCGTATAGCCCACCAGTGGCAATGTCTTCTTATATCGATCAATTAAGGTTCTCCCCCATCGATCATCAGCATTAATCACGCCATATCGCATCCCTGGTTGTTGAAATAACAACGCCTTCGCTTCTCCATAGCTCTGCATATCACCATGATAATCCAAGTGATCCTGCGAGAGCTGCGTAAATACCCCTATATCAAAATGTACCCCATCGACACGATGCTGGATGAGTGCATGAGACGATACCTCCATCGCAACCCATTCAGCCTCATCGTGATACAATTCAGATAAAGCACGCTGGCATTGCACGGGATCTGGGGTGGTATGCCCTAAATCGGATAAATGAGGCAAAAACCCATAGCCTAACGTTCCCATGACAGCACATCGCCTCTTGAATGCATCCAAAGCTTGTGCAAGATACTGGGTACAAGAGGTCTTGCCATTCGTACCTGTAATACCCAGCACCTGCATCTTTTGAGAGGGATGATGATAAAACTCAGCAGCAATATGACCAACACGCTGAGCTAAAGAGCTAATAGGGATCAAAGGCACGGTAGCAGC
>JABABH010000075.1 GCA_014238325.1 Coxiellaceae bacterium
GGCTTATGATTCAATATATAGCGAAACCCTAAATTGAGGAGATAATATGTGTGGTCTTGCGGGTGTTTGGCATTTTGAGCCCATCATGGAATCGCTTATTAAAATGGGTCAAGATATGGCTGCTGCCCTACATCATCGTGGACCTGATTCAAGTGGGGTATGGTGCGATCAACGCTTAGGCGTGGTGATGGCACATCAAAGATTATCTATTGTTGATTTAAGTGCCGCTGGGCATCAACCGATGTGTTCTCCTTCAAAAAAATGGGTATTAGTTTGCAATGGGGAAATTTATAATGCGGATAGTTTACGCCGGGAATTAATGCATCATGATATGGTTTTTCATGGATATTCAGATACAGAGGTTCTAGTCAATGCCTGTGAATATTGGGGTATTGCGGAAACGGTGCAACGATTAAAGGGGATGTTTGCTTTTGTGGTATGGCATGTAGAAAGTGAACAGTTATATTTGGTACGTGATCGCTTAGGGATTAAACCCTTATACTGGGGCTTTCATCATGGCATCTTATTATTTGCCTCTGAACTAAAAAGTTTTTTTGTGCATCCTAGGTGGCAACCGGTCATAAATGAACGGGCTTTGGCAACGTATTTTCAATTGGGATATGTGCCGACACCCTATTCAATCTATCAAGGTATACAGAAAGTTACACCAGGTTGTATGGTATCCATTAATAAAAAACGCGAAGTTAAACAAATAATATATTGGGCATTAAATACTAGCGAGGACATCTCAACGACTTCAAAGCGGGGGCATAGTCATCAAGCAGAGCTCAATCAATGCCATCAATTATTACAGGAATCGGTTCGATGCCGCATGGTGACAGATGTTCCCATCGGTGCTTTTTTATCGGGCGGTATTGATAGTTCATTAGTCGTAGCTTTGATGCAATATCATAGCGATACGCCGATTAAAACCTTTACGATTGGGTTTTCAGAATCAGCTTATAATGAAGCCATGCATGCACGGAAAATTGCTCAATATTTGAAAACGGATCATCATGAATGGATTTTATCTGCTCAAGATGCCTTAGCTATTATTCCAAAATTAGCAAATGGCTATGATGAACCCTTTGCCGATGCTTCACAAATTCCCACTTATGCTGTCGCCCATTTAGCGAGCCAGGATGTTTCGGTCATCTTATCCGGTGATGGTGGAGATGAAGTTTTTGGGGGATATACTCGTTATCAGATAGCGTCACGTTTTCATCAAACTTTTAAATATTGTCCGTTATGGTTACGGCGTTGGTTTGCTAGTCGGCTATGTGCCTGGTCACCTATGCAGTGGGAGCGTGTGATGCCCTATCTTCCAAAATTCATGCAATTCAGTCACTTTGGTGAGAAGATACATAAATTAGCTAAATTATTAGGTACATCATCTCAAGATTTTTATCGATCTATGATGAGTCTATGTGATGATCCCAGAAGCTTGATGAATCGAGGACAGGATACGTATCCATGGCCACAGACATCACCGGTATGGACGGTCCGGCAGATGCAATATATAGATGCACTGACGTATCTGCCGGATGATATTCTTACCAAAGTGGATCGCGCTAGTATGCTCTCTAGCGTAGAAGTACGGGTGCCATTATTAGATCATCAGCTGATTGAAAAAGCTTGGCGCATGCCCTTATTACAACCTTCTCATCGTTACCCTAATAAGCAAATTTTAAGACAGATATTATCGCAATATGTGCCCCCTACTTTAGTCAATCGCCCCAAGATGGGATTCGGTATCCCACTGCATCAATGGTTGCGTGGTCCCTGGCGTGAGTGGGCAGAATCCTTATTAGAAATACGATGTTTTCAGCATCATGATCTATTGTGCCGGACGACTGTACTGCAATATTGGCGTGAATATCTGCAAGGAAATCGGCAACATCATTATTTACTCTGGTCCATACTCCTGTTTCAACATTGGTATCAGCGATGGATGAAAGGAGTGATATAACGTGGTGCAGCGGTTATTGATGGTTGTTAATAGCGGAGCATTTTTTTTATCTCACCGTCTAGCATTAGCCCAGGCTGCTGAGAAAAGTGGATATGCTGTTCATATTGCCGTGCCTCCTTCATCGCATGACGCGATCATTCAAGCCTATAATTTTTATTTGCACCCTATTTATTTACAGCCTACGACATGCAATCCCATCGATGAGCTGAGAACTTTATATTCGGTGTGGCGTTTATATCGACAGCTGCATCCTGATATCGTGCATCATATCACCATTAAGCCGATTTTATATGGCGGTCTGATAGCACGGTACTTAAAAGTGCCCTTGGTGGTGCATACGTTTACCGGTTTAGGTTGGTTATATATGGATGAATCGCTTGGAGCAACCTTATTAAGAAAAATATTATCACCCTTTTATAAATGGATATTCCGATATCCTCAGACACGTGTTATTTTTCAAAATGAAACAGATCGAAGACAATTATTACGATCAAATATGCTAATAAAAAAAATGACATATTTAGTTCCTGGTTCGGGTGTCTGTATGCAAACCTTTTATCCTACGGAAGAAATACCCGGTGAACCCAAGATTATATTCCCAGGAAGGTTGCTTAATAATAAAGGATTACAAGAATTTATATGGGCTGCGAAACAGTTAAAAGCTGAAGGAGTCATAGGACGTTTTATTATCGTCGGCCCCATGATTCTCAATCATCCAGCGAGTATTGCCCTAGATATATTTCAGCAATGGGTGGCTCAAGGAACAGTGGAATATTGGGGTAGGCAGATGGATATGCCTCGTATTATGCAAAGCGCACATATTATTTGTTTGCCCTCCTATCGTGAAGGACTATCGCGTACCTTAATTGAGGCAGCTGCAAGTGCACGAGCTATTGTCACGACCGATGTGCCGGGTTGCGCCGATCTGGTATCGCATGGCTTGAATGGTTTATTAGTTCCCGTTAAAAATAGTCAGGCATTGGCTGCGGCACTTAAAATATTGATTGAGTCTCCTCGTTGTCGTCAGGAAATGGGCAGACAGGGTAGAAAGCGAGTGGAAAATCTCTATCATTTGGATGGTATTATAGAGAGCACCTTAAAACTTTATCAAAAAAATTGACCTATGGGTGAGGCAAGAAAGCCGGAACCACTGTCTTAATCTTTCTTATCACTATGCCAACGCGTGAGACTCGTTGCTTGCTTCTCTAGAGATCGACTGTTTCTAAAACAAGCCACATGAAAGAGGGCTTCTCCTTCATGCGCTAAAGGAATGGTCGAATGCCCTACAATAATGCCTGATACCGGTGTAATCACAGGAGTCTCTTGGTAGCCAAATGGGTCAGCGATCACGGTGACGGTTTCTCCTTTTTCTATTTTTCTTCCCAGCAATTTGAGGGGTCGTGTGATGCCACTACAGGGGGCACGCACCCACATACTTTGTGCGGTTGTGATCGGATGTGGATGTTTATTAATATGATGTTGTTTGGGAATCATTTTTAAAGCGGCCATCACATTTAAAATACCATGCACCCCTGTACGAATACTCATTTCATCAAAACGCAATGCTTCGCCAGCTTCGTAGACGAGAATGGGAATATCCATCGCATTGCTTGCAGCTCTTAAGGATCCATCTCTTAGATTAGCATCTAAAATCACCGGCGCACCGAAGGCATTCGCTAAACGCTTGACGCCAGGTTGATTTAAATTAGCTCGTATTTGAGGTAAATTACATCGGTGCCGGGCGCCGGAGTGCAAATCAATACCATGGGTACATCGATTAACAATCTCGTGCATAAATAAATAGGCTAAGCGAGAGGCCAGTGATCCTTGCTTCATACCAGGGAAATTTCGATTTAAATCGCGTCGGTCAGGTAAATAGCGCGACTGATTAATAAATCCATAGACATTGACGACAGGAATCGCAATGAGTGTGCCTTTGAGGAGTTGATTCACCATAGGTAATTTAATCAGACGTCGAATAATCGCTGTACCTAAGATTTCGTCACCATGGATCGTAGCGCACACTAATAAAGTGGGCCCTGCTGCTTTTCCATTGATCACATGTATAGGCATATCAACAGGCGTATAAGTATAGAGTTTGGGAGCAGAGATACTGATACTAAGTTGCTCACCCGCTTGAAGGGTTTGCTTGGCGATCACGAAGGTATGAGGTTTGTGTTTCATCAATAGTTTACTCGATATTATCCATCATAGTGCTTATTTAATCTAGAACTCTGATAATGATGTTCTATAAATTCAATAATCATCGTCGCAATATCTTGTTGAGTAACCGATTCAATACCCTTGAGTCCGGGTGAAGAATTCACTTCTAAAACTAAAGGACCACGATTGGAGCGTAATAAGTCGACGCCGGCTACGTTTAGGCCTACAGCTTTGGTAGCATGAAGAGCAATGGCTTCCTCCTCTTCAGACAGCGTAATTAATTCTGCTGTCCCCCCCCGATGCATATTAGATCGAAAATCATTAGAGCAAGATTGGCGTCGCATACTACCGACGACTTGGTCACCGACCACAAAGCAACGGATATCTTGACCTTTGGTTTCTTCTACAAATTCTTGAACCATAATATCGACTTGTAGTCCAAGAAAAGCTTGCATAACACTGTCTGCAGCTTCCTTCGTTTCTGCAAGTACCACACCGATCCCCTGCGTCCCTTCAATTAATTTGATGATCAGTGGCACACCACCAACCATTTTAATCAGATCATCGATATCGTCAGCACAATGTGCGAATCCTGTGATAGGTAGCTGGATATCTTGGGAGGCCAATAATTGTAAGCAACGAAATTTATCGCGGGAACGCAAAATAGAAATAGAAGAATTTAAGCAGAAGACTTGACTCATTTCAAAATGACGGACTAGGGCTGTTCCTGCAGAGGTGCCTGAAATACCGACACGGGGAATA
>JABABH010000076.1 GCA_014238325.1 Coxiellaceae bacterium
ATGGTGACCCTGTTGATGTTTTGCTTAGCAGCCCCCTTTGTCTTCGGATCAGCTCGGCGCTTGAGTATGGGCGCGAGAATGGTGAGCGGAATTGTATTGGGAGGGACTTTTTATATGCTGAATCAGTGTAGTGGCCCATTGGTGCTGCTCTATGGCATACCACCTGCTTTGGCCGCGATGATGCCAACTATTTTATTTATCATGATCTGTGCTATGATGTTTGGTTTTTTAAGTCGGTTCTCTCATGTCAGATTTACTCACCGAAATTAATAAGCGGCGCACTTTTGCGATTATCTCACATCCTGATGCGGGAAAGACGACGCTCACGGAAAAATTATTGCTATTGAGTGGGGCCATTCAATTAGCAGGGACCGTCAAAGGGCGTAAATCCATGCGTCATGCTACTTCCGATTGGATGGCGCTTGAGAAGGAACGGGGTATCTCTGTCACCACTTCCGTGATGCAATTCCCTTATCGCGAGGGTCTGGTGAATCTATTAGATACGCCAGGACATGCTGATTTTACAGAAGATACCTATAGAACGTTGACGGCGGTGGACTCTGCTTTGATGATTATTGATGCAGGGAAGGGCGTGGAGCCCCGCACCATTAAATTAATGCAGGTTTGTCGATTACGTACGACCCCTATTATGACCTTTATTAATAAAATGGATAGAGATACCCGGATGCCCATTGAATTATTAGATGAGATTGAATCGGTCTTAGACATCTCATGTGCCCCGGTTACTTGGCCCATTGGTATGGGGCAGCATTTTAAAGGCATTTACCATCTTATCGAAGATGCCGCCTATATTTATCATAAATCCTCAGGGGAACAACAGAGTAGGATGGAACGTGTAGTCGGGCCTAAGGAGATAGAAATAGGTTTAGGTCGGCAAGTAGCTGAAGAATTACGCCATGACATTGACTTGATTAAGGGCGCAGGTCATCCCTTTGATCTTGACACGTATTTAAGTGGAGCATTGACTCCCGTTTTTTTTGGTTCTGCCATGAATAATATCGGTGTGTCTGAATTATTAGACTATTTTATTCGGTATGCACCGAAGCCGCAGTCCAGGCAGACCCTGGATAGCGTGATCACAGCAGAGGAGCCAGATTTCAGTGGTTTCGTCTTTAAGATACAAGCTAATATGGATCCTGCTCATCGCGACCGCTTGGCTTTTTTGAGAATTGTATCAGGGCATTATGAGCCTGGGGCTCGACTTTATCATAATCGTTTAAATAGATCGATCACCCTTCCCCATGCTTTAACGTTTATGGCCAGCAAGCGCCAATCGACTGAGACGGCTTGGCCGGGTGATATTATTGGTATCCATAATCATGGCACCCTGCAAATTGGGGACACCTTAACCACTTCAAAAAAATGTCAGTTTGTGGGTATTCCTCATTTTGCGCCGGAATTATTTCGGACGGTGCAATTGAAAGATCCTCTAAAACAGAAGGCCTTATTAAAAGGACTCACGCAGTTATCGGAAGAGGGGGCGACTCAGGTATTTCGTCCTTTGAGCAATAATCTTATGATTTTAGGAGCAGTGGGATCTTTGCAATTTGATGTCGTGGCGTATCGATTAAAGCATGAATATCGTGTTCAATGTGATTATGCACCTGTATCGGTAGTGGCTGTACGCTGGGTGCGTGCAGAAGATCCGTCAGTCTTGCGGCGTTTTCAGGAAGCTTGCCATCGTTATTTAGCATGGGACAATGGTGAGCATCTCGTTTATCTCGCGCCGTCTCTGGTGAATCTTAATATAGCAATAGAAAAATGGTCAAATATAACATTTCGAGATACACGAGAGCATTAACTTGCCATATAGGTTACCCAGAGCGTAGATACTTTTTGCATCCTGCGTGTTATTTTTTGCGATAAGGAAAATAA
>JABABH010000077.1 GCA_014238325.1 Coxiellaceae bacterium
CTTGGCTGATGTGTGGCAGGGTATCAGCTTCTTGGCTCCATAGTTTTATTTCTAAATAGGGCATACGTACACGATATCCTAAATGGCAATGCTCAGGTCGTGGAATGTTTTCTAATGCTGCTGCCATACTACCCTCGCTTGCACCGAGCAATAGCCAGGATTGTCGGTAAGTCGGTTGTGCGTAATGCTGCTGGGTTAGGAGGGGCAAGATTCTGGATACAAACATAGGGCGTGCTTCATGAGGTGGGCCTGGTAACATCACAATATCTTTTCCATTGATAGGTAAATAACAGCCTGCTGCTGTGCCTTTAGGATTGTGAATTAAGGTGGATCCTTTAGGAAATAAAGCTTGTTGGCGATTGTTATCTGGGATCTCTAAGCCTTTGTGTTTTAAGTGCTGAATAATCGCCTTCCAAGCCTCATTGTAGAATATTAAGTGATGTTGTATAGCTTGAGCCAGTGCATAACGTGTACGGTCATCTGAAGTGGGGCCGAGTCCACCGATAATAATGAGGGCCGTATGCCGAGATAACAGATATTGAATCGCGGCAGCAATATCAGCTTCATGGTCTCCCACGATGAGTCTTTGTCCGGGCTGTATATCGTGGTCTATACATTGTTGCGCAAAAAATATGGAGTTGCTATCGGGTAAATCAGCCTGCAGAAGCTCTTCTCCCGTGGCTAAAAAGGCGACCTGCTTCACTATTTTTCCCAGGTAGGTTTGAGATACTGGAGTTTATCCTGCACCGTATCCCACTCAGCCGCATCAGGTGGAGCCGCTTTTTTCTCGGTGATCATGGGCCATTGTTCGGATAATTCGGCATTCAATTTCAGGTAATCTTGTTTATCTTGGGGGAGATCATCTTCTGCAAAGATGGCGTCTACTGGGCACTCGGGTACGCATAAATTGCAGTCGATGCATTCGTTGGGATCAATGACAAGCATATTAGGGCCCTCACGAAAGCAGTCGACGGGACAAACTTCTACACAATCGGTATATTTGCAGCGAATACAATTATCGATAACAACAAATGTCATGTTAAAATATCTCTCTTATACGTAGGTGTGCTATAGTTGTTGATTCACTGAGCAACCATGAACGATGGTGAAGCATAGTCGGACAGAATCATTATTATAAATTAGCATAGTATACCGTAGTTGGTAGAGGAGAGTCATTGATGCTGATCGCAGAAGATATCGTAGCTTGGATTGAATCAGGTTTACCGGGAAGTCGGGTGACGAGTTCAGAGGGGGATGGGCATCACTTTAATATGGTCGTCGTCAGCGAACGCTTTGATGGAAAAAATGCCTTAGCTCGGCACCGATTGGTGTACGAAGCATTGGGTACACGTATGCAAGAAGAGATTCATGCTTTATCCTTAAAGACGTTCACGCCATCTGAGTATGCGAGCCTATCTGAATCTTAACTTAAAGAGGTAATTATTATGGCCATGATGGATAAAACTTATTTAGGTATTGAACAACAAATTCATAGTCATCCTGTTGTACTGTATATGAAAGGTACGTCTGATTTTCCACAATGTGGATTTTCAGGGCGGGTCGTTCATATTCTTCGAGAATGTAAAGCTGATTTTGTGAGCTTCGATGTCTTAGAGGAGCCTGAATTGCGACAAGCTATTAAAGAATATTCCAATTGGCCCACTATTCCGCAATTGTATATACAAGGTGAGTTTGTGGGTGGCAGCGATATTGTGGGAGAATTATTTGCAAAAGGCGAGCTTACAAAACTCCTAGCCAATACCGAAAAAGTATAAATTTATGCGCAGAATCGTGTCTCCCAATAGAGAGACACGATTAAAAGTCCCATAAAGAGGGTTTGGATTTGTCAGGGATAGCATGATCACGTTTTTTGTAGATGAGCTTATATTTTTCAATTTCTTCTCGTTGTGCTGGAGAAGGGGCATGAGTGCGATTGAATGCCAATAAGCTGCGATCAATATTGCTAACATAATGTTCAAGTAGAGGGGAAGAGGCTTTTCTTTTTAACATAAGTGGTACACTATCTTACAGGGTGTGGTCATCATAAGGATCCATTATACGCAATTTGCTGGGTTGAATAAACACTGCTGTCACGGGTGGCATCCATATTCTGATGATATGGCTATCCAGGCTCCATTGGTGGTGCTTGATGGCCAAGATTAGCTATAATACTCCTTGTTGGGGGATGTATGCATTGCAGTTGATAGCTTTATGAAGCGACCGACCGGTACGCTACCGCATATTCCAGCGTATGTGTAATATACCGCTCGCGACTGAAGATGCGAAGTGGGTGATTGCGAGCGGTATACCTTTGTTTGGCTGGCGAAAAATAAATGTTCGCTCAGCCACTTAAGGAGACAATCGCGGTTGTCCCCTTAAGAATCCCCATCGCGATGAGTCACTTCAAGTGCATGCTTCGCATCTTGAAGTGAGATGGGTATATTTATGCTTGATTCAGTATTAAACTTAAAGGGATGTGCTTTTTCCGATTTGTTGACCCTGGAGGGCTTGCGCAAACTGGATCAATTATTTTTGTCCTTTTTGAAATCGAAAGATAGTGTTTTGCATGGTCAATTACTGCATTATCGACAGGGCTGCACTTTAAGTGCTCAAGAGATAAGCACATTTTTGATCGATGCTTCGATTTATCTAGAACATTTTTTAGCCGATACTTTTTCCATTCAATCTGCTGTTCATCATCTTAAAGCCGATAACCAAGCACTTGCACCTATCTTTGCATTTAAAAAATTTTTTGTGTTGCGAGAGGGGCGTCGTGCTTTGCGACAAGCTAAGGACATTCCAAGTTTTGCTACTTTAGACCAGTGGCTGACGAAGGAGCTGATAGCTGCAGGTCTCGAGGGAGAGGATCGAGAATTAAAAGTAGCACAGTGGGGCAGCTCTCTTTTAGAAGATGCCAGTGCCCATCAAGATAAGATCGACTTATTGATATTATGGTGCGTGAGCGCCATGACCACGGCGGCTGGACAACGTGCCGTGCAAGGTTGGGTCAGCTTTCATATACCCGCTCGCCTAAATTATGAGAACCTAGTCCATGTTCAGCCACTCAAGGATGATGCAGTGGGGCGTTTTGAGGGAGAAAGGGTGGATCGTCGACATCGCGATGGATTTGCTTTGACGGATCCTCGTCCCGGTCTTCGTGATACCATGGATCAAGTATACTATTGTGTCTATTGCCATGAAAAAGAAGGAGATTTTTGCTCTAAGGGCTTTCCTGTTAAAAAAGGTGATCAAGAGCAAGGATTGAAGATCAATCCATTGGGTGAGCCTCTAACAGGCTGCCCATTGGATGAAAAAATTTCTGAGATGCATGTCCTGAAAAAGCAGGGCTATGTGATTGCTTCACTCGCAGTCGTGATGGTCGATAACCCTATGTGCCCGGCCACGGGACATCGTATTTGTAACGATTGCATGAAAGCTTGTATTTATCAGAAGCAGGAACCGGTGAATATTCCCGCGATAGAAACCGGTATTTTGTCAGAGGTATTGGCTTTACCGTGGGGAGTCGAGATTTATGATTTATTGACACGCTGGAATCCCTTACGTCAAACTCAATATTTACCTAAACCCTATTCAGGTAAAAAAGTTTTGATTATGGGGATGGGACCGGCTGGCTTTACGCTTGCTCATTATTTATTAATGGAAGGATTTGCTGTCGTTGGTGTGGATGGTTTAAAGATTGAACCTTTGCCGAATGATTTTTTTGCGAATCCTATTCAGGATTATCATACGTTAGAAGAGCAATTGGATCATCGAGTGATGTCAGGATTTGGTGGTGTTGCTGAATACGGGATCACCGTACGATGGGACAAGAATTTTTTAAAATTAATTTATTTAAGTTTAATGCGCCGACCCTATTTTCAAGTATTGGGTAGTATTCGGTTTGGCGGTACTCTGACGGTATCCGATGCTTGGCTCTTAGGTTTTGATCATTTAAGTATTGCTGTGGGTGCTGGTCTGCCACGGGAATTACCGATATCCCATAGTTTAGCTACAGGTATGCGTCAAGCCAATGATTTTTTAATGGCATTGCAATTGACGGGGGCTGCTAAAGCATCCAGTTTAACAAATTTACAAGTGCGATTACCTGCCGTTGTGATCGGAGGGGGATTGACGGGCATTGACACGGCTACCGAAGTGCAAGCTTATTATATCACTCAAGTAGAAAAAATTTTGCATCGTTATACGCACCTTGTTAACTGCTTTAGTGAAACTGTGGTCCGTGGGCATTTTTCTGAGGCTGCGCTATTCATTTTGGATGAGTTCCTAGCACACGGTATGCAAGTTCGACAAGAACGATCTCGTGCAAAAGCAACCCAAGATACGCCCAATTTAAGGGCTTTAATACAAGGGTGGGGAGGGGTCACCATTGTCTACCGTCGCACGATGCAAGCATCACCCGCTTATAAGCGTAATCATGAAGAAGTCATGAAAGCCTTTCAAGAAGGTATTTTTTATGCAGAAGGTCTAGAGCCGACGGCAGCACGTGTCGATGAGCATGGGCATATCCATGCTTTAGTCTGTCGTTCGCGTGTGATGGATGAAACTGGAGTCTGGGTTATCAGCTCTGAAGAGCAATGCTTGCCCGCTCGTGCTATTTTTGTTGCAACCGGAGCAAAACCGAATATTGCGTATGAATACGAGCATCGTGGTACTTTTTTGCGGGAAGCTGATCACTATCAACGATTTTCTTTGCAGAGCGATAGATGGAAAGCAGAGTTTAGCCAAGGGCATTGTAAAATTAAGGATTTTGGCCCTTTTACAAGCTACACAGATGCAGATGAACATCGAATCACCTTTTTAGGAGATACTCATCCGATCTTTCATGGGAGTGTAGTGAAAGCTATTGCATCGGCAAAGCGTACTTACCCCCATATAGTGCATGCTGTTGTCGGCGATGCTCTTGAGTCTCCTCGAGGTGACGAGGCTGAATATACAGATTTTCATAAACAGATCAAAACCTTATTATCTGCACATGTCGTCCAGGTTAAGCGGCATGCTCCGCATATAGTCGAATGTGAGATACGCGCACCCATGGCTGCAAAAAATTTTTCTGCGGGGCAGTTTTATCGCTTACAAAATTATGAACGTTATGCAGCCTGTTTCGATGAGACCAGTTTGCAGACAGAGGCGATGGCTTTAGTGGGAGCGCGCCAATCGCATGACCCTGATGTGCTTTCATTTATAGTGCTAGAGCGCGGTGTGAGCTCGCGTTTGATAGCAACCTTTAAGCCTGGCGATCCAGTATCGCTGATGGGGCCGACGGGTTCTGCTCATAAATTATGGTTTGAGGGAAAAAAATGGGTCATGCTGCTCGGTGGATCGATGGCAGCAGCGCATTGTCGTTCACTCGGACCAGCTTTAAGGCAATCGGGTCATCGTGTGTTTTATATGGCGCTGATGAAAACAACTGAGGAGTTATTCTATCAAGATGAACTAGAAGCTGGCACAGATAGAATTTTATGGGTGACGGAATCTGGGGCATCTGTTCGTCCAAGGCGCCCGCAAGATGGGTCGTCCAAGGGAGATTTCGTGATTGCGCTGAGTGAGTATGCTCAAAGGGGGGGGCTTGTTGATGGATCTGTAGAGACCTTACTACACCATATCGATCATGTGCATATTATTGGTTCTAGTGATCTTATCAGGCGATTCCAGCAGGCACGTAAAAGCGTGCTTCGTGGCTATTTTAATCCAAAAGCCGAGTTTACTGCTGCTGTCTACGGGCCTATGCAATGCATGATGAAAGGTGTATGTGCACAATGCTTACAATGGCAACTTGACCCGAAGACGGGGGAACGAACTAAAGCGGTATATGCCTGTTCATGGCAGCAGCAGCCCATGGATATCATCGATATCGATAATATCGACGAGCGCCTCAGGCAAAATGAAGTGCAAGAAATCTTGTCCAACCTTTGGTTAGATTATCTTTTTAAGACTCAAAAGGTTGAGCACGTATAAAGGTTTCTGAGTTCCATAATATGTAACCACTATGTTTGAAAGCCTTGCTTCTATACCGCTCGCGAATGAAGATGCGAATTGGGTTATTGTGAGCGGTATATCTTTTTTTTGATGGCTGGCGAAAATAAATGTTCGCTCAGCTACTTCAAAGAAAAATCGCGGTTGTCCCCTTAAGGATCCCCATCGCGATGAGTCACTTCAAGGGCATGCTTCGCATCTTGAAGTGGGATGGTATGGTGAACCCCAATAGCTGGACAGGTATAAAAGCAGGGTAGCAGAAGGGGAGCGCCTGCAACATCAGGCACAGACTCAAGTTCAAAAAGAGGATGGAGTCAGGCTGCTCCTTCTGCGAATATAATATCTCTACCAGCTACAGACAAGCTGATAGAACAAAATGCAGATGCGGGAGTGATAGAACATGATCGTAGTGAGCTGAGTGACTTTGACTTAGAGATGTTAGACTGAGAAACTCGGCTTATATTGTTCAAGGTGCCAGATGTGCCCAATACGCCTGAAGTATCTCGGAGCTTGACAGCACACACCGCTGAAGGAGAGCAGAC
>JABABH010000078.1 GCA_014238325.1 Coxiellaceae bacterium
CCGTTACTGCTGATCAGTGCTCGACAGATGATAAATCGGCAACTTCTGAAGATGATCAAGATGTGTCAGAATTGTTTGCAGGCCTGCGCTTGCGTTAACCCATCAATATGAGAAACTTATCACAAAAGTATTGAGTGGATTGCAAGCATACGCTCTTGTATCTATCCTACCCAGAAGAGGGCGATGTCTATTTGTATAGGGCAGTCCTATTTGATGGACCTTAAAAAAATATATAAAATTAAATGGTTACACGAAGCATTCAGATCCAGGATGGGTCAATGGGGTGAAAGCTAAGTATAAACCCTTGACAGTTTTTTGTAGTATTCATAGAATGACGCGACTCCGGGGCTATAGCTCAGCTGGGAGAGCGCTTGCATGGCATGCAAGAGGTCAGCGGTTCGATCCCGCTTAGCTCCACAGTTGCATAGGGTCCTTGAATATATGTCCCCATCGTCTAGAGGCCTAGGACATCGCCCTTTCACGGCGGTAACAGGGGTTCGAATCCCCTTGGGGACGCCATTTACTGAAGACATATAGTCAGCTGATCGATCGGAGTGAGGGGCAAGTGTTTGTCGTCTTATGCTCAGCCCACGATTCAGGGCATGTGCTTTATGGTTCCTGTCCGCGATACCCTGGATATAGGAAGATTGCTAGTCAGTTGAGCTGTTTGATGCGCATGGAGTAATCAATTGCTCTGATATGTTTTGTCAAAGCGCCGACTGAAATATAATCGATGCCCGTTTCTGCGATGCGATGAAGGTTGTCTAGGGTGACATGACCTGATACCTCTAATTTTGCTTGTTGACGGTTCATCTCGACTGCTGTTCTTATTTGCTCTATATTGAAATTGTCGAGTAAAATGATATCCGCATGAACAGATAAGGCCTGTTTTAATTCATCATGGTTTTCCACTTCGATTTCGACGGGTTTCTCGGGAAAGAGGCGTCTTGCTGTTTTAATAGCGCGAGTGATCGATCCGCACGCAAGGATGTGGTTTTCTTTAATTAAAAAAGCATCGTATAGGCCGAAGCGATGGTTATGTCCGCCCCCGCATTTGACGGCATATTTTTGGGCGTAGCGCAATCCAGGTAAGGTTTTTCGTGTATCCAATAACTGTGTTTTTGTGCCGATTAATCGTTGTACGTATTGATGGGCAAGACTAGCGGTGCCCGATAAGGTTTGCAGCCAATTTAATGCAGAGCGCTCGCCGGTAACGAGGGAGCGTGCGTTGCCTTGTAGCTTGAGGACCTGCTGATCAGCGTGGATAGGATCGCCTTCTTGCACGGACCACAGCAGTTTTACCCTAGGATCAATAAGCTGGTAAGTTTGATTAACCCAGGGAATGCCGCACATAATTGCCTGCTCTCGGGCAAGAATATAGGCGGTAGCTTGTGCATGAGCAGGAATTAAATGTGCTGTAATATCACCGGAACCGATATCTTCATCGAGACTATATTGTACGCTATTGGAAATCTCTATAGCATTGATTTTCATTTGTTTTTTTTCAGACGACGTCCGCGACGTCGATAGAAGGTCCATAGGGTTCTAACAGGGCCGGACAACAAGTAGGCAAAGAAAATAGCAAAGAGAATATCGGCAGGATCAAAGGAAATTAAGGCTAAAATGACGGCGCAGATCAAGGTAGCCATAAATGGTACGCGATGGTGTAGATCAATATTTTTAAAACTGTAATAGCGTATACTGCTGACTTTAAAGAAACTGAGTGCGAGGGCGATGATGGCGATGGGGATGGCAAGCTGTGGACCAGGAAGCTCATAATAGCTACTAATTAAAACAATGCTGGCCATACAACCCGCTGCACCGGGTGTGGGTAGGCCACAAAAAAAGCGCTTATCTAGGACACGTGTTTGGACATTAAAGCGTGCGAGTCGTAAGGCCGTGCAGACAGTATAAAGAAAAGCGATGAGCCAGCCGATTTTGCCGAGTACGGATAAGGACCAAGAATACATGACTAATGCTGGGGTAATACCGAAGTTGATCATATCAGATAGGCTGTCTAATTGAATACCAAACTCGCTTTGTGCCTTTAATAAGCGCGCCACTCGCCCATCTAAGCTATCTAGGACTAGGGCAATAAAGATAGCGTAGGCAGCGTGAGAATATTGGCCTTTCATGGCTGCGATAATCGCATAAAAACCGGAAAATATGGCTGCGATGGTGAGTAAGTTAGGTAAGAGGTATATACCGCGGATACGTTGCGCGGGTTTGTGGGTGTCTAGATGTTCTGTCATGTTATGCTCGTGGCGTAGGGTTGATAAAAATGCTACAATGCTTGCGCACTGCATCCGTTGTTAAGGTGCTACAATACCTGCGCATTACTATATCATAAATTCTCTCATATTTAGAGATGCTCTTAACAACCAGTCTGAGCGGGTGCTTTGACGGTTCGCTACATGAAGACATCCTTAAGGGTTGGAATATATCGATCAGGAGTTTCGATGCGTGGGTGTATAGGGTTTGCTTTGTTATCAAATTATAAGGTTTTCATGTCTATCATCAAGAAAAAAGTCGTCATTTTAGGGGTGACAGAATCCGGGGAATTATTTCGCCCCAGTGACTGGGCAGAGCGCGTGAGCGGTGTTTTATCGACATTTCGCAAGCATAGGATGCATTACTCGCCGTTGTTGCAGCCGTCGACGCGACATGGTTATCGCTGTATTCTCCTAGACCCTGAGCTTCAAGTTACTAAGCCTGATTTATATAACTCAATCATGAAATTTGCTATCACTAATCAATTGCGTGTCCGTCAAGAGGACATCGAGGTGGACTTTGAGTCAGAGAGTGACTTAGCGGATGATACGTGATCCTATTGAAGAGGTCTGTGTTCAGGAGACCGTATTTAACGATGGGGAGCATCATTTTGCGACTTTGCTGGATGATATACAGTCTGCTATCCATTCCATTGACTTAGAAGCCTATGCTTTTCATAACGACGTTGTGGGCCAGCGTGTCGCCGAGGCTTTAATCCAAGCTGCCAAGCGAGGGGTATGTGTGCGTGTTATGGTCGACGGTGTGGGTAGTCCGTCATGGGGATCTAACTTCGCAGAGACACTAGAACGTTCGGGCATTGAAACGCGTATATTTCACCCTTTCCCTTGGCAGCTTTGGAATTGGCGGCGTTCTATGGTGAGGTTTCCGTTATTGTTGAAATGGATGTATTTGCTTTTCAAAATTAATTTCCGCAATCACCGTAAGGTATGCATGATTGATAATAAGCTTGCTTATATTGGCAGTTTTAATATCGCGCAGCGCCATTTGCACAAAGACAAAGGGGGGAACAGTTGGCGAGATACCTCTGTGCGTTTGTGTGCCATGGACCTATCCGATTTGAGCCAAGCCTTTAATGTGGCTTGGAATCATGACCATATTAAAGAAGGATTACGCGATATTTTTCAACAAATTAGGAAAGGCTCACCTATTCGTTTAAATTATACGCGCCATAGGCGACGGATTTTGTATAAAAATTTATTGCAAAAAATATCACATTGTCGACAACGCATTTGGGTCACCAATGCTTATTTTGTGCCTGATAATCGCTTACTGAAGCGGTTGAAAGATGCAGCAGCGTCGGGCGTGGATGTTCGCATTTTGTTGCCGAAGAAATCAGATATCATCGTGATGCCTTGGGCTGCCTCCACCTTCTATTACAGTCTTCTAAAAGTAGGAGCGCGTATTTTTGAATATTGGCCTAGTATGCTGCATGCGAAAACGCTAATTCTTGATGATTGGATGCTGGTTGGTTCCAGTAATTTAAATCATCGAAGCTTGTTACATGATCTAGAAGTCGATGTGACCATTCGCTCTGTAGAGGCTAAAAGCATGTTAGTTTGTCATTTTTTGCAGGACCTCAGCCTTTCCTACGAAATTTCATTGACGACATGGAAAACATTGCGTTCCCGCATGCAGCGGATCATGGGTTATTTAGTATTGTATTTAAAATACTGGATGTAATATACCGCGCATCTTGAAGTGGGATGGGTGTAGATTAAGGCGCTTCATACGTCAGCTTATTGCTTGCTTTGCATGGCTCATTTTCAGGATCTCGGGTTTTTCTTTTTAGGATAAGGAGTTGCCTACTGTGATAAAAGCCTATATACTCGCCGCCAACATCGAAACAGAGCGGAGAAGGTGCTGTGAGCCCAAATGCTTCTCATCAAGTCATGCGAGATACGCGACATATAGCGTATCGTATGGTGGGTTTGCAAGCGATAGCCGGTTTCTTGGTCTCCCTTTTGTGGCTGTCGCATGGATGGTTTGGCTCCGCGCTACTGGGTAGTGTGGCTTGCGTCCTTCCAAGTTTTTGTTTTACAAAACGATTATTCGCGACGTTCAGTCCTGGTACGGTGAAGAAGACCGTGCTCATTTTTTTTTCGGGAGAATTCGTTAAGTTATTGATGAGTGCGATTTTTTTAGTGGTTATTATAAAATGGATGCCCGTGTCCATTTTGGCTTGTGTCACGGGCTATATGGGATCGCAACTAGGTTTTTGGTTGACCCCTTTATTTATTAAGCTAGACCGATAAATTATAATGTTATGAGTGTGACGAATACCTTAACCCAGTCCGAATATGTTCAACATCACATGAGTCATTGGATGTTGAATTTGCACAATTTCACGGCGACGGATGGTGGGTTTTGGACATTGAATTTAGATACCATTCTTGTTTCTGTATTTCTGGGTGGCTTGCTTTTATTAGTGTTATATTTGATGGCACGCAAAGCAGTTGCTTCTATACCCACAACCGGTCAAAATTTTGTAGAGCTACTCGTCGAGACGGTGGATAGCATGGTTCAAGATTCGATCAAAGGAAATCGTAATTTTATTGCACCTTTGGCTTTGACTATTTTTATTTGGGTGTTCTGGATGAATTTTATGGATTTAATTCCAGTGGATTTATTCCCTGTCTTGTTGGGTGTGGTGGGTGTGGAGCACTTTAAATTAGTACCAACAGCTGACCCATCGCTTAATTTTGCAATGTCGGTGACCGTTTTTATCTTGGTGATTTTTTATAATATAAAAATAAAAGGTGGCCTTGGTTTTTTCAAAGAAATTTTAAGTCGCCCGTTTGGTTGGTATTTATTGCCGATTAATGTCGTATTTCGTTTAATTGATGAGTGCATCAAGCCTATTTCATTAGCGCTTCGGTTATTTGGTAATCTATTTGCTGGCGAACTTATTTTTATCTTAATTGCATTATTGCCATGGTGGAGTCAATTTACACTAGGGATTGTGTGGACTATTTTTCATTTATTGGTGATTACGGTACAAGCATTTATTTTTATGATGCTGACAGTGGTGTATCTGAGCCTAGCTTCTGAATCTCATTGATAGTATGGGTTGACTCTTGGTGCTGGGATCGTTTTAATAGCTCGGTATTAGGTGTAGATACCATGACGAACAACAAGGGGGAATATTATGATTGCAACACAAGTGGGTAGTATATCGGCTTTTTCAGCCTTAGCAGTCGGCTTGCTTATAGGTTTAGCCGGCATTGGTACAGCCATTGGTTTTGGCTTATTGGGTGGAAAATTTTTAGAGGGCGTAGCACGTCAACCTGAACTATCGACCATGTTGATGATTCGATTGTTTTTGGTTGCAGGTTTGCTAGACGCATTTTCTGCTGTCTCGTTGGCCATGGGCTTATTGATGATGTTTGCTAAAAACCCATTCATTACGGCTTTTATGAGCACAGTCGGTAAAGTGGTTGGTCAGTAAGCTATTTTATATAGGATGGAATTCGGTTTGTTTATGGACCATCGGCTCAAGCAATTAATGATGAAAGACCAGAGAATTTTTCGATGAATATTAATGCTACACTTCTTGTGCAGATGTTAGTTTTTTCTGCATTTATTGTATTTACCGTACGATTTATCTGGCCACCTTTAATGCAAGCGCTTGAGACGAGGCGTAAAAATATTGCGGATGGTTTGGCTGCAGCAAAGCAGGGACATGATCTCTTGGAACAGGCTAAGATCAAGCAAGCTGAAACGATGGCAGATGCGAAAGCTCGTGCTGAACATATCATCGAGCAAGCCCATCAACGTGCGCATCATATTATTGAAGAAGCAAAGCTTGAAGGCGTGAAGCGTGTTGAGCGGTTGACAGAAATGGCCCATATAGAGTTGGAAAAGGAAAGGCATCGTATCAAAGAGCATGCTATGCGAGACGTGAATCATTTGATTATTGCTGGCGTGGAGAAGGTTTTAAAGACCGCAAATGATCCACTTTCCAATTTATTAAGAGAGCAGGAATAGGGGTCTGTCATGGGAATCATGACCATCACCATGGCTCGTCCTTATGCGCAAGCTATATTTAGTAGCGCAAAATCAGATGGTCAGCTAGAACTTTGGTCTAGCGTATTGTCTCTATTATCTACGGTTATTCAAGACGCTCAGTTTTTATATTGGCAGACCTATCCCAATCTTCCTGATGAAGAGATGCAATTGATTTTATGCGATATCATTCAAGCCTGTGGGCTGGAGATACCCCCCCATCTGCTAGATAAAATAAACATTTTTTTGAATATCTTGATCGAAGGGAAGCGTTTATCCTTTTTATCTTCTATTGCAAGCCTGTACCATCAGCTAGTTTTGGAAGAACAAGGCATGATTGAAGCTGAAGTTCGGTCGGTTCGACCCTTAACCCAGGTGCAGAAAAAAAAGCTACAAGTGATATTAGCAGCAAGATTTCAGGGTCAAGTATCGTTAAAATTCTTACAAGATCCCGATTTGTTAGGAGGGCTCTTTATTCGTGTTGGGAATTGGGTCATGGATACTTCTCTTCAGGGGCGGTTACGCCAATTGTCGGATAGTTTAACGCATGTAAAAAGGTGAATCATGGCGCAATTACAAGCGAGTGAAATCAGTGAAATTATTAAGTCTCGTATAGACCAAGCAAATTTGCGTCCGCAGGCCCGGACGGAAGGTTCGATTATAAGCTTAAAAGATGGCATTGCCTTGGTTTATGGGCTGCCCGATGTCATGTTGGGAGAGCTCGTTGAATTCAGCGAGCGCACTTATGGACTAGCGCTTAACTTAGAACGAGACTGTGTGGGTGTGGTGATTATGGGTCCTTACCAGCACCTTAGAGAAGGCATGACCGTCTATTCTACGGGCCGCTTACTGGAAGTGCCTATAGGTGAGGCCTTGCTTGGACGTGTCGTCAATGCATTGGGTGAGCCCATTGATGGAAAAGGATCGATCGATACGACATTGACTTCCCCCATTGAAAAGGTTGCACCAGGCGTGATTACGCGTCAGTCCGTCAATACACCGCTTCAGACTGGCATTAAATCTATTGATGCGATGGTGCCGATTGGTCGAGGCCAGCGTGAATTAATTATCGGGGATCGGCAAACTGGGAAAACGGCTATTGCGATTGATACTATTATCAATCAAAAAAATACTGGTGTGAAGTGCATTTATGTCGCGATTGGTCAGAAGCAATCCTCCGTGGCAGCCGTGGTTCGTAAATTAGAAGAGCATGGTGCGATGGAACATACCGTGGTGGTCAATTCCAGTGCCTCGGAAGCGGCTGTATTACAATATGTGGCGCCTTATGTAGGCTGTACGATTGGAGAATATTTTAGAGATCGTGGCGAACATGCTTTAATCGTTTATGATGACTTGACTAAGCAAGCTTGGGCTTATCGTCAGATTTCTTTATTGCTGCGTCGGCCACCCGGTCGAGAGGCTTATCCCGGCGATATTTTTTATTTGCATTCTCGTTTATTAGAACGTGCCGCTCATGTTAACGAAGATTATGTGAAAGATATGAGCGATGGCAAGATCACCGGTAAGACAGGTTCCTTAACGGCCTTGCCGATTATTGAAACGCAAGCGGGTGATGTTTCTGCTTTTATTCCGACGAATGTGATTTCTATTACGGATGGGCAAATTTATTTAGATGCCGATCTATTTAACTCAGGCAATCGTCCAGCTATTAATGCTGGTCTTTCGGTATCTCGTGTTGGAGGAGCTGCACAAACGCCTATTGTTAAGAAACTCATTTCGGGGCTTCGTGTCGTCTTAGCACAGTATCGTGAACTGGAAGCATTTTCACAATTTGCTTCAGACCTGGATGATGCTACTCGAAAGCAGTTGCATCAAGGACAACGTATGATGGAAATATTAAAACAGCCTCAATATGAACCCTTAAGTGTGGCTGAAATGTCTATCATTTGGTATGTGGTGCAACGTGATTATGTTGATCAAATAGAGGTGAAACAAGTCGTTCATTTTGAAAAGGAATTATTGAGTTTTATCCGTGCCCATGATCCAGATTTATTGTCCTCTATCAATGATAAACCGGTCTTTTCTGAGTCGATCGAGAAACGTATTAAAGAGGCCATGTTAGAGTTTAAGGAAAATACTGGGTTATAGCACCTATGTCTAAAGTAAAAAGCATTAGAACTAAAATCAGCGCTATTAAAAATACGCAGAAAATTACGCGTGCGATGGAGCTGGTGGCGGCTAGCAAAATGCGTAAAGCACAGGACAGGATGGCATTGTCCCGTCCGTATGCAGAGAAAATTCGTGCAGTATTAAGTCATGTGGCAGCGGCGCATACTGAATACATGCATCCTTATTTAAAACAGCCGAAGGTGATTCGAGCAGTAGGCTATATCGTTGTCAGTACTGATCGTGGTTTATGCGGTGGCTTAAATATTAATTTATTTCGAGCTTTTCTGACGGATATGAAAGCTTGGCAAGATCAGTCGGTCAATATTGAGCTGTGTGTCATTGGACGTAAAGCGGAAGCTTTTTTCCGTCGATATGGCGGGCAGGTTTTAGCTGTCGCAGATCATTTAGGTGATGCTCCGAAGGTTCAAGATATTGTCGGTATGGTTCAGGTCTTATTGGAACGCTATGATCAAGGTCAACTGGATGCAATTTACCTTGTTTCTAACGAATTTGTGAATAATATGGTGCAACGCCCTGTGATTCATCCCTTATTGCCATTAAAGCCAGATGAAGTCACTCGGCATTGGGATTATATTTATGAGCCGGATGAAGCTAAGCAGTTATTAACTGTATTATTAACACGTTATATTGAATCGCAATTGTATCAGTCAGTCATTGAAAATATTGCTTGTGAGCAAAGTGCACGCATGGTGGCGATGAAAAATGCGACCGATAATGCTGGTGAACTGATTGATGAATTAAATTTAATCTATAATAAGGCACGACAAGCCGCGATTACGCAAGAAATTTCAGAAATTATCGCTGGTGCATCCGCCATTGCGTAGTGGATGTGATGATCGATGCCTGTATTTGGAAGAGGGTGTGTGACCAATCGTGATCTGCACTTATACGATAATAGATGATTCGGGCCATATGTTTTTGTATGGAATTGATATTGAATTATGTTCTCCGATAGTTTTCTAAGGGGTGAATTGATGACAACAACCACGACAGAGATGGGTGATATCATACAGATTATAGGGGCGACTATTGATGTTAGATTCCCTATTCAGTCGATTCCTCAAATATTTGATGCGCTATATGTTGAGGAACATGATTTAACGCTTGAAGTACATCAGCAATTGGGCGATGGGGTCGTGCGTACTATTGCTATGGGCACAACTGAAGGCTTAAGGCGTGGTCTTGCTGTTCGTAATACGGGTAAACCGATATCGGTGCCTGTAGGCGAAGAGACCTTGGGACGTATTATGGATGTACAAGGTAAGCCTATAGATGGATGTGGTGCTATTAACGCCGAGCGTCATCGATCCATTCATCAATCAGCCCCCGCCTTTATTGACCAATCCGGGGATATAGACATTCTGGAAACAGGCGTTAAAGCTATTGATTTATTATGTCCCTTTTCTAAGGGGGGTAAGGTGGGACTCTTCGGCGGCGCGGGTGTTGGAAAAACTGTCAATATGATGGAGCTCATTCGTAATATTGCCACAGAGCACCAAGGTTATTCTGTGTTTACGGGAGTGGGAGAACGGACTCGGGAAGGTAATGACTTCTATCATGAAATGAAAGAC